>JAMWZF010000074.1:4340-11181 GCA_024304875.1 Paracoccaceae bacterium | reverse complement strand
CTGACCGGCCGCACCGCGCCCGCCCGCTGGGACATCCGCCTGCCCGATCTCGCCTCGCGCCTGACCGCCGCGCAGGTGGTGCGGATCGAGGAGCCGGACGACATCCTGCTCTCCGCCGTGCTGATGAAGCAGTTCCAGGACCTGCAGCTCGCCCCCTCGCCCGCGGCGATGGAGATGATCCTGCGTCACGGGACCCGGTCCTTCGCGGCGGTTCGCCGGATCACCGCCGCCATCGACGCCGAGGCGCTGGCGCGGGGGGCCGAGATCCGCCGTGGCCTTGTCCGCGCGGTGCTGGACAACCTTGCGGCAGAGGACCAGTAACGTCACCATCCCGTTACGATTTCGCGCGAAGGAAGGTGCCCATGACCAATGCCGATTTCCTGAACGCCCCCTTCGAGCCTGCCGAGGAGGTGGAGGCCGACCTGACCGGCCCCGCCCGCTTCTTCAACCGGGAACTCAGCTGGCTCGGCTTCAACTGGCGGGTGCTGGAAGAGGCCGAGAACACCCGCGTGCCCCTGCTGGAGCGGCTGCGGTTCCTGTCGATCTCGGCCACCAACCTCGACGAGTTCTACACCGTCCGGGTCGCCGGCCTGCGCGAGCTGGCCCATGCGGGCAACACCACCCCCGCCGCCGACGGGCTGTCCCCGGCCGAGCAGCTGGTGCTGATCGACGAGAACGCCCGCCGCCTGATGGCCCGCCAGCAGGAGGTGCTGGACACGCTCCTGCCCGAGATGGAGGCCGCCGGAATCCGCGTCCTGTCCCGCGCCGACCTCGACGAGGAGGACCGCGCCTTCCTCACGGACCACTTCCTCACCAACGTCTTCCCGGTGCTCTCGCCCCTGGCCATCGACCCGGCGCATCCCTTCCCCTTCCTGCCGAACGAAGGCTTTGCCCTCGGTCTCCAGCTGGAGCGGCGCGAGGACAGGCGCGCGCTTCAGGTCCTGCTGCCCGTCCCCCACCAGATCGACCGTTTCGTCGCCCTGCCGACCGAGGCGGGCCACCGGTTCCTGCCGCTGGAAGAGATCCTGCTGGAGAACCTCGACCGGCTGTTCCCCGGCTACAAGCTGAAGGGCCACTGCGCCTTCCGCGTCCTGCGCGACAGCGACCTCGAGGTCGAGGACGAGGCGGAGGACCTGGTGCGCGAGTTCGAGACCGCCCTCAAGCGCCGCCGCCGGGGCGAGGTTGTCCGCATGAAGATCTCCGCCGGGGCGCCCGAGGCCCTGCGACGGACGATCATGGAGGAACTGCCCGTCAGCGAGGACGAGGTGGTCGAGGTGGACGGCCTCATCGGCATCGGCGCGCTGAAGGAACTGGTGCTGGACAGCCGGCCGGACCTGCTCTGGCCGCCGTTCAGCCCCCGCATACCCGAGCGGGTGCAGGACCACGACGGCGACATGTTCGCCGCGATCCGGCAGAAGGACATGCTGCTGCACCACCCCTACGAGACCTTCGACATGGTGGTGCGCTTCCTGCAGCAGGCCGCCGCCGACCCGGACGTGGTCGCGATCAAGCAGACGCTCTACCGGACCTCCAAGAATTCCCCCATCGTGGAGGCGCTATGCGAGGCGGCGGAGGACGGCAAATCCGTCACCGCCCTGGTCGAGCTGAAGGCCCGCTTCGACGAGGCCGCGAACATCCGCCAGTCCCGGCGGCTGGAGCGGTCGGGCGCCCATGTGGTCTATGGCTTCACCAGCTGGAAGACCCACGCCAAGATCTCGACCGTGGTGCGGCGCGAGGGCGACCGGCTGGTGACCTACACCCACTTCGGGACGGGCAACTACCACCCGATCACGGCCAAGATCTACACCGACCTCAGCCTGTTCACCTGCGACGCCGCGCTGGGACGGGACGCGACGAAGGTGTTCAACTACATCGGCGGCTATGCCGAGCCGCAGGGGATGGAGAACCTCTCGATCTCTCCGCTGTCGCTGAAATCCACCCTGCTGGAGCGCATCGCCGAGGAGGCCGAGGCCGCCCGCGCCGGCAAGCCGGCCGGGATCTGGGCCAAGATGAACTCGATCATCGAGCCCGAGGTGATCGACGCGCTCTACGACGCCAGCCAGGCGGGCGTGAAGATCAGCCTCGTCATCCGCGGCATCTGCGGCATCCGGCCCGGCATCAAGGGCCTGAGCGAGAACATCCGGGTCAAGTCGATCATCGGCCGTTTCCTCGAACACAGCCGGATCGTCTGCTTCGGCAACGGCAAGGCCCTGCCCAGCCAGAAGGCGCGGGTCTACATCTCGTCGGCGGACTGGATGGGGCGAAATCTCACCCGGCGCGTCGAGACGCTGGTCGAGATCCTGAACCCGACCGTGAAGGCGCAGATCGTCAGCCAGATCATGGCCGCCAACATGGCGGACGTGGCGCAAAGCTGGGTGATGCAGGCGGACGGGACGTTCCGGCGGGCGGAATGGGCCGAGGGCGATTTCGCCTTCAACTGTCACCGGTTCTTCATGGAGAATCCCTCGCTGTCGGGCCGGGGATCGGCCGGGGCGAAGGACGTGCCGGACCTGACCCACGCGGACGACTGACCGGACCCGAGCGCCGCGAGCCATTTTTTGCCGGGTCCTGCCCGGCCTCTAGCGCATTGCCTCGTGTTTTCAACGGGGTGACCCGTTCAAACTTCGCTCTAATTCGCCTGACAGAACCGTTACTGCCTTTCGAAAGGAGCATCACATGCTTGGTTGGGCAATCACCTTCCTGGTCGTCGCGCTGATCGCGGCCGTCCTTGGCTTCACCGGCGTCGCTGCCATTTCCGTCGAGATCGCGCAGCTTCTCGTCGTGATCTTCCTCGTGCTTTTCGCCGCGACCCTGATCATCCGGATGGTACGGAGCCGATAGGCACCGGCCAATGTCCGTCCCGAAGGGGACAAACCGTTGGGAGCGGGGTCGCACGGCTCCGCTCCTGCCCTATATTCGAAGGTATTAACAGATGAAGGACGACGCAGTCATGCCGACGAACAAGGAACTCGAAGAGCAGCTCGAGATCGCGCGCAAGGATATCGAGACTCTGGCCCGCATGGCCGGCGGCCGGGTTCGCGGCGCGGCGCACGATGCCCGCGCCCAGGCAACCGATTACCTCAACACCCTGTCGGAAGAGGCAAAGAGCCTTGTCGACCAGGCCCGCGCCCGCGGCGAGCACACCCGCGAACTGGCCGAGGACCATGTCCGCGAGAACCCGTTGATGGCGGTCGGGCTGGCGATGGGTGCCGGCTTCATCCTGGCGAGCCTGATGAGGCGCTGACGCATGCGGTGGGCATCGCTTGCCGCGCAGGTCTTCCTGGCCTTGCAGAGGCCGCCCTCCCCCAAGAGGATCGCCGCACGCGCCGAGCTCTGGGTGGTGGCGGCCGTCTGTTTCGTGACGGCCGCCGGGTTCATTACCCTGGGGCTGTACCTCTGGGTCTGGTCGCTGGTGGGCGCGATCGGGGCCGCCTTCATCCTGGCGACGGGCTACGTGATGGTCGGTCTGCTGGCGCTTGTCATCGCGGGCGCCCTGCGTCGCCGCCTGCCGCCCCCCGCCTCGCATCCGGCCGCGAACATGGGCGCCGTCGCGCTGGCCTTTCTCGAAGGGCTGTCGCGCGGGTCGAACCGGACGGCCGATGTGCCGCCTGGTCCCGATGTCGGGCCCGGCACGGCCTCGACCCCGCGGCCGCGGGGGTAGTGCGGCGTTGACCCGCCCCGCGACCCTGCGCGATAGAGGGCGCGGACCAGCGAGGGAGGCGGCATGGACAGTCTGACCGGAACGGACGAGACGTCCACCGCCGACGGCGATGCCACCGAGGAGTGGGGGCCCTTCGGCCGGCCCCTCTTCGCCGACCCCGAGGCACGGGCGCTGTCGAGGGTCGGCGTGATCGACGTCGGATCGAACTCGGTCCGGATGGTCGTCTTCGACGGTGCGGCCCGGAGCCCGGCGTATTTCTTCAACGAAAAGGTCATGTGCGCCCTCGGACAGGGCGTCTCGGACACCGGCCGGCTCAATCCCGAGGGCCGCGCCCGTGCGCTGGCCGCGATCACCCGCTTCGCCGCCCTGGCCGACGGGCTCGACATCCACCCGCTGAACGCCGTCGCGACCGCCGCCGTCCGCGATGCCGAGGACGGGGCCGAGTTCTGCGCCGAGGTGAAGAAGAAGACCGGCGTGACCGTCCACGTCATCCCCGGTGACGAGGAGGCCCGGCTGTCCGCCCAGGGCGTCCTGCTGGGCTGGCCGGGGTCCTATGGCCTTGTCTGCGACATCGGCGGCTCCTCGATGGAGCTGGCCCTGCTCGACAAGGGCGAGGTCGGGCGGCGGACCACCTCGGCCCTCGGTCCGCTGAAACTGCGGGACCTCAAGGGCGGCAAGAAGGCCCTCAAGGCCCATATCCAGAAGACGGTGAAGGGCCTGCTGGAGGAGATGGGCGAGGCCCAGGGCAAGCGCCTGTTCCTCGTCGGCGGCTCTTGGCGGGCGATCGCCAAGATCGACATGGTCCGCCGGGAGTATCCCCTTACCGTCCTGCACGAATACCGGATGACCAAGCAGGCGATCACCCGCACCCGGGACATGATCGCCGAGGCGGACCTGAACGAGCTGCGCGGCCGGGCCGGCGTCTCCGAGGCGCGGATGGCGCTGGTGCCGCTGGCCAGCATGGTGCTCACCGAGGTGGTGCGGGCCTTCAAGCCCAAGGACATCACCGTGTCCTCCTACGGCATCCGCGAGGGGATGCTGTATGAACAGATGCCCCCTGCCCTGCGCGAGCGCGACCCCCTGATCGAGGCCTGCCGCTTCGCCGAGGCCAAGGACGCCCGCGTGCCCGGCTTCGGCAAGGTGCTGTACGATTTCATCAAGCCGCTGTTCCCCTATGCCGACTGGCAGAAGAAACGGATCATCAAGGCGGCCTGCCTCCTGCATGACGTCAGCTGGCGGGCGCACCCCGACTACCGGCACGAGGTCACCTTCGACAACGCCACCCGCGCCAACCTCGGCGGGCTCAAGCATGCCGAGCGGATCTTCATGGGCCGGGCGCTGATGTACCGCTATTCGTCCAAGGCGCCGAGCGGCCGGTTCGTGCCGCTGGAGGCGGTGCTGACCGAGAAGGAGCGACTGGAAGCCGAGGTGCTGGGACGGGCCATGCGGTTCGGCGCGATGCTCTGGCTGCATCCCGGCGAGATGCCGGGCGAGATGCGCTACCATCCCAAGAAGCACGACCTGGAACTGCGCCTGTCGCCCGCTGCCGCACCGCTGTTCGGCGAGGTGGCCGAGGCCCGGTTCCGCGCCCTCGCCGTGGCGCTGGGAGCGGAGCCGAAGATCCGGCAGGTCTGAATCTCGACGGTCGAGGGGCGTTGCCCTTGTCGCGCGGACCAGTGGCGGGGCCATGACGATCTCCACCCTCGCCCCCCGCAGTATTCAAGGGCGAAAAGGCGCGGCGGCCGCAGCGCCCGGCTAGAGTTCGATTTCGCCGTCGCCCAGGGTGTCTTCGGGCGCTTCGTAGGGCGGCGCGTCGTCCCGGCGGCGGATGATGATGTCGCCGTTCGGCAGGACTTCGGGCGGCGTGTAGTAGCCGACCTCGTCGATCAGGTGCATGAGCTGGGCGAGCGCGGGCCCCATCTCCTCGGCGAACTGGCGAAGGGCGGGCTGCACGTCTTCGGCGAAGCCTTCCATCTCGTCCAGGGCCGGGCCCATCTCGTTCAGGAGACCGCGAAAGATCATCCGCGCGCCCTCTTCCATCAGGGAAAAGCCCTCATCCGTCTCGGGGGTCTCGGGCTCCGCGTCCTGGGCGAGGACGGGCGCGGCGGCGAGAGGCAGGGCAAGGGCGGCGGCGAGCAGGTGTCTCATGCCCTTCAAGATAAGCGATCCGCGTCAGATTTCCACGTCCAGCGTGACGGGGAAGTGGTCGGAGGCGGTCAGCAGCGCCTCGCGCAGGGCGGGATCGTGGTAGCAGGACGGCTCCTCGAAGGGGTGCCAGATGGTCCAGCGCGGGCTGCGGTCCATCAGGTCCCCCGAGACCATGACGAAATCGACCAGCGCGTTCAGGTACTTGCCCTCGGGCGGCACCTTGAAGCGCGCGGTGGTGGGGGTCGCGGCGCCGGGGCAGAGGGGCAGGATCGCGCCGATGCTGGGGTCGTAGAGCCGCGCACCGGGATCGCCGACGACGATCTCCAGCCCAGAGCGGCCGAACAGGGCCTCGTAGTCGTCGAGGCCGGGGCCGTCGTTGAAATCCCCGAGAACGATCAGGGGATCGCCTGCCTCCAGATGCTGCTCCACGCGGCGGCGCAGCCAGATGCATTGGACCAGCTGCTTGCGGCGGTTGGCGATGGAGAGGCTGAGGATCTCGTCCGGGGTGCGGGCGCCGTGGGGGGCCTTGGACTTGGCGTGGACGCCGATCATGCGCAGGCGGGTGCCGGCGGCGGTCTCCACCTCCAGCTCCAGGGGCGGCTTGGACCAGACCACCTTGTCCTCGACCCCGTCGATGTCGAGGTCGATGCGCAGGACGCCGTCGAACCGGGGCGCGCCGGGGGCGCCGTGCTTGCCGGTCTCGGGGCCCTTCGGGTCATGCCGGGCCGATAAGGCGTCCGGGTCGTAGAGCAGGATGATCTCCTGCTGGGTCTCGTTCACGAAGCCGATCAGCGCGGTGCGGGCGCGCAGGCCAAAGCGGGCGGCGAAGGTCTCGAGCGCCCTGGTGCCATCCCGCCGCGCGTGGCTGTCGGGGGCCTCGATGACCATGACCGCGTCGGCGTCGAGCGCCTGGAAGACGTGGCCGAGGGCGGCGGTCTGCTCGGCGCGGGTCACGTCCCGGCGGCCGGACCAGCCGCCATCGTCGATCAGCAGGCCCTCGTCGTCGAACAGGCCGTTGAACCACTCGACGTT
>JAMWZF010000074.1:0-4333 GCA_024304875.1 Paracoccaceae bacterium | reverse complement strand
CCTCAGGCGCCCCGCGCGGCGCTGATGCTCTCCCAGGCCTCGTTCACGGCGATCAGCCGCTTCTCGGCCAGCTTGATCGCCTCTTCCGGGACGCCGCGTGCGATCATCCGGTCGGGGTGGCTGTCGCGGACATGGGCGCGCCAGGCGCTGCGGACCTCGTCCAGCGGCGCATCGGGCGGAACGCCGAGGATGTCGTAGGGATCGCGCTCGGCATCGGGGACGAAGCGGGCGCGGATGCGCATGAAGGCGGCCTCTCCGAAGCCGAAGATCTCGGCCACCCGGCGCAGGAACTCGTCCTCTCCGGGATGGTAGCGCCCGTCGGCCATCGCGATGTGGAACAGACCGTCGAGCAGGTCCTTCAGCGTCTCGCTCCCCTCCTCGAACATGGCGGCGATCTTGCGGGCGTAGACGTCGAAGCCGGCGATGTCGGTGCGGGCAAGGTTGAAGACGCGGGCGGCGTTCTTTTCCTGGTCCTTCGGGATGGTGAAGACCTCGCGGAAGGCGGCGACCTCGACGCGCTTCACCTCGCCGTCGGCCTTGGCCATCTTGGCGCCGAGGGCGATGACGGCGATGGCGAAGGCCGCCGTCCGCTCGGGCGGGGTGCGCAACCGGTCGAAGACGGCGGACAGCCCCTCGCCCTGGGCAAGGGCGCCCAGCGCGTCGGCGATGCGGGTCCAGATCGACATGGGGCGGCGGCCTTTGCGGGCGTCTCAGAGCATCCGCTGCATGAGCACGAGGTCCATCCAGCGCCCGAACTTGTAGCCGACCTCGGGGATCGTCGCCACCGCCGTGAAGCCGCACCTGCCGTGGAAAGCGACGCCGGCAGGGTTTTCGCCCGAGATGCCGGCGATCATCGAGTGGTGGCCCTGGGCGCGGGCCCGGTCGCACAGGGCCTCGATGAGGGCGCGGCCCATGCCCCGGCCCGAGGCGCCGGGCGCCAGAAGAACCGTGTTTTCGACGCTGTAGCGGTAGCCGACGCCGCCCCGGAACTGGCCGTAGGTGGCAAAACCGAGGATGCTGCCCGCCTCCGCCGCGACGACGAAGGCCGGCCGCGCCGCGATCTCGGCCGCGGTCTCCTCGACCGACTTCGGGGCCGAGTTGAAGGTGACGGCCGTGCCCTCGATGTAGTGGTTCCAGATATCGGCCACCTGACCCGCGTCGGCGGCCACGGCATCGCGCACTTCGGTCATTGCAGGGTCACTTCGCCCGAGGGGGTGCGGAAGGTCGCCGCGAAGCCGGGCGCGCCGGGGCGGAAGACGACGCGGGGGTCGGCGAGCGGCAGGCGGGTGGCCAGGGCGCGGGGGTTCGGGGTGAAGACCTCCCACCGGGTCAGGCGGATGCCGCTGTCGGGCAGGCTGAGACCCGGCGGCGTGACGCCCGGCCCCCATTCGATCATCGTCGGCCAGGCCCCGCCCATGGGCAGTGAGCCGTCGTCGGGCACCGCGATCCGCCAGGTCAGGTCGCCGCGGGCGAGGTCGCGGGCCTGTCCGCAACTTGCCGGAGCGGTCTCAAGGGCGCCGGCGAGGTCCGGCACGGCACAGATCCAGTTGCCGGGGCGCGGCGCGCCGCGGAACCGATCGAGGCCGAACCAGCGCCCGCCCTCGGGTTTCGGCGCGTCCGGGTCCGGCGCGATCACCTCGAGGTAGATGCCGTCGCCGAGGCCGAGCAGGGTGTTGTGGGTGCCGTAGCGCGCGTGCTTGCCGCCGGGCAGCAGGCGCACGCCCAGCGCCTCCTCCACCCGGGCGGTCCCGGCAGCGAGGTCGGTGGCGCAGATGGCGATGTGGTCGAGGATCATGGGGTCCGGGTCCGGTACTGTACCGCGCCACAGTTCGCCGCGCCCGGCCCCGATGCAAGAGGCGGATTGGCTATCCCCGCGGGATGTATCGCTTTTCCCGCAGGGCCGTCCTACCCCCGCGCCTCGCGGATCAGCCGCAGGATGTCCTGCGCCGCCTCGGGGATGTTGGTTCCGGGGCCGAAGATCGCCTTGACCCCGGCCTTTTTCAGGAAGTCGTAGTCCTGGTGCGGGATGACGCCGCCGCAGATGACGATGATGTCCTCGGCCCCCGCCTCCTTCAGCGCCTCGATCAGCTTCGGCGCGAGGGTCTTGTGGCCCGCCGCCTGGGACGAGATGCCGACGACGTGGACGTCGTTGTCGACGGCGTCCTGCGCCGCCTCTTCCGGGGTCTGGAACAAGGGGCCGACGTCGACGTCGAAGCCGATGTCGGCGAAGGCGGTCGCGATCACCTTGGCGCCCCGGTCGTGGCCGTCCTGGCCCATCTTGACCACCAGCATCCTCGGCCGGCGGCCCTCCTCCTCGGCGAAGGTCTCGACCGATTTCTGGATCGCGGCGAAGCCCTCGTCGCCCTCGTAGGCCTTGCCGTAGACGCCGGCGAGGGTCTTCACCTCGGCCCGGTGGCGGCCGAACACCTTTTCCATCGCCATGCTGATCTCTCCTACCGTGGCGCGTGCGCGGGCGGCCTCGACCGCCGCTTCCAGAAGGTTGCCGCCGTCCTTGGCGCGGCGGGTCAGTTCATCCAGGGCGGCGTCGCAGGTCGTCTGGTCCCGCGTCGCGCGGATCCGCTCCAGCGCCTTTACCTGCCCGTCGCGGACGCGGACGTTGTCGACGTCGAGGATGTCGATGGGGTCCTCGGTGTCCTTGCGGTACTTGTTGACGCCGACGATCACGTCCTCGCCCCGGTCGATCAGGGCCTGCCGCTGGGCGGCGGTTTCCTCGATCCGAAGCTTGGGCATGCCGGAGGCGACGGCCTTGGTCATGCCGCCCATCTCCTCGACCTCCTCCATGAGCTTCCAGGCCTCCTCGGCCAGGTCGTGGGTCAGCTTCTCGACGTAGTAGGAGCCGGCGAGGGGATCGACGACATTGGTGATGCCGGTCTCTTCCTGCAGGATCAGCTGCGTGTTCCGGGCGATGCGGGCGCTGAACTCGGTCGGCAGGGCGATGGCCTCGTCCAGCGCATTGGTGTGGAGGCTCTGCGTGCCGCCCAGCACCGCGCTCATCGCCTCGTAGGCGGTGCGGATGACGTTGTTGTAGGGGTCCTGTTCCTGCAGCGAGACGCCGGACGTCTGGCAATGGGTCCGCAGCATCATGGACCTCTGGTCCTTCGGTTCGAACTCCTCCATCACCCGGTGCCAGAGCAGGCGGGCGGCGCGCAGCTTGGCGGCCTCCATGAAGAAGTTCATGCCGATGGCGAAGAAGAACGACAGCCGCCCGGCGAACTTGTCCACGTTCATGCCGCGGGCGATGGCGGTGCGCACGTATTCGCGCCCGTCGGCGAGGGTATAGGCCAGCTCCTGGACGAGGTTCGCCCCGGCCTCCTGCATGTGGTAGCCGGAGATCGAGATCGAGTTGAACCGGGGCATCTCGGCACTGGTGTACTCGATGATGTCCGCGATGATCCGCATCGAAGGTTCGGGCGGGTAGACGTAGGTGTTGCGGACCATGAACTCCTTGAGGATGTCGTTCTGGATGGTCCCGGAGAGGACCTTGCGGTCGTGGCCCTGTTCCTCCCCGGTGACGATGAAGCTGGCGAGGATCGGGATGACCGCGCCGTTCATCGTCATCGAGACGGAGACCTGATCGAGGGGGATGCCGTCGAAGAGGATCTTCATGTCCTCGACTGAATCGATGGCGACGCCCGCCTTGCCGACGTCGCCCACCACGCGGGGGTGGTCGCTGTCGTAGCCGCGGTGGGTGGCGAGGTCGAAGGCGACCGAGACGCCCTGCTGCCCGGCGGCGAGGGCCTTGCGGTAGAAGGCGTTGCTTTCCTCGGCGGTGGAGAAGCCGGCGTACTGCCGGATCGTCCAGGGGCGGCCGGCGTACATCGTGGCCTTCACGCCCCGGGTGAAGGGCGCGGCGCCGGGCACGCCGCCCATGTGAGGCAGCCCTTCCACGTCGGCGGAGGTGTAGAGCGGCTTGACGGCGATCCCTTCAAGGGTGTGCCAGGTCAGCTCCTCGGGGTCGCGGCCCTTCAGTTCGGCCTTGGCGATCTCAGACCACCGCGCGTCTTGGTCCTTCATCTGGGTGTCCTCTCTTGTCCGGCGCGGCGCCCTGCTCTCCGGCGGGGTCGCCTGCGCGCTTGGTATCCGGTCCCTGTCCGGGGTCCTCTGTCATGTCGGCGGCATCCTCGACGAAGCGCGCGAAGCCGTCGGCCCCGTCCCGCAGCCACGTCAGGTCCATCTGGTAGGCCAGGCCCAGCTCCATCTGCTGGTCGCTGTCGAAGGGCATCCAGCGGCCCTCGCCCTCGGGCAGGACGGCGGCAGCGGCGATGTTCGGGCGCAGGGCCAGCAGCTGCCGCAGTTCGGGCAGAAGCGGGCT
>JAMWZF010000073.1 GCA_024304875.1 Paracoccaceae bacterium | reverse complement strand
CGAAGTCGCCCCCACCCTCGGGCCGGGGGCGAACCTCCCGGCAGTGCGTCACCTCAAGGGCAGGCATTCTGGTCTTCCTCATTCTGCGAAACTTACTGTGCCGGTGGCTGCGCGCTCACACCAGATACGCATCATCCACCTCCACCTGCATCGCGGTAACCATCCCGTTGGTCTGCATCGCGGCCCCGATGACGCTCACCAGTTCGGCGTGCATTTCGGGCGTCATACCCTTCGCCTTGGCCGCCGCCGTGTGGGAGTGGACGCAGTAGGAACAGCCGTTGGCGGTCGACACCGCGACGTAGATCATCTCCTTGACCAGCGGGTCGAGCGCCCCCGGCGCCATCACGGCCGAGAGCCTGTTCCACGTCGCCTCCAGCGCATCCTCGTCATGGGCGAGGGCGCGCCAGAAGTTGTTGACGTAAGTAGTGCCCCGCGCCGCGCGGATCCGGTCGAAGACCTCCGCCGCACGGGGCGACAGCTCTTCATCCGTCAGGAGCGGCACCGTTCCCATTCAGACCACCGCCATCACGCGGGCCGGCCCGCCCGTGCCGCCGGCGTGCTTGGGCGCGCCGACGAAGAGCGTCGCGCCGGTGGCGGGCAACTGGTCGAGGTTGGCGAGGTTCTCGATCCCGTAGCGGCCCGCGGGGAGCCAGGAGTAGTGCACCGCGAAGTCGGCCGAATTGCCGGGGTCGAGGGAGAGGGTGTCCACCCCGATGGAGGCGACGCCCATGTCCAGCAGCATGTCCGTCGCGGACTTGGCGAAGCCGGGGAAGGCGAAGTTGCCCTCGCCGTCGTTGCGGTAGGAGGCATCGCCCATCTTGTCCGCCCAGCCCGAGTTCATGGCGACGCAGGCGCCCTCCGGGATCTCGCCATTCGCCGAGACGAAGGCCTCGATGTCCTCCGGCTCCACCATCGCGTTGGGGTCCTCGGCGGCCTTGGCCTTTAGGTCGATGATGCAGAGCGGGCACATGAGGCTCTCGGGCGGCAGCATGTCGACGGTATTCGTGTCGGGCGCGAAATGCGCGGGGGCGTCGATGTGGGTGCCGGAGTGCTCGAAGAAGGTGACCTTCCAGATCTTGTAGCCGTCGGCCTCGTAGTCCTTGTCGCTCTCGAACATGATCCCCGGCATCCCGTCGAAGGTCGGGAACTCGGGGTCGAGGGTCCAGGTCAGGTCGACGACCTGGCCCGAGGACTGGGCGAGGGCGGGTTTCGCGGCCATCGCCCCGGCGGTGATCGCGGCGGCCCCGGCGGCGGCGCTGCGGGCAAAGAAGCTGCGTCGGCTGATCGCCTCGCGGCGGACGTTCTCGATAAGGCAGGCGTTACACATCTGTAGAACTCCCTGTTCTGGTTTGATCGGTCAGCCGGACGGCAGGAGGCCGACCAGGTCCTCGGTCCGCTCGCGCGTCAGGCGCTCGAGGCATGTGGAGACGATCAGCGGCTCCATCGACCCGCCCCGGAACACCACGCCCTCGGCGGCGCAGGCGAGGTCGCGGTAGGAAATCCAGGCGCGCTGCGCCTCACGCAGGCCCTCTTCCTCGCTGATGCCGCCCGGCCGGGGCGGCAGGCTCTGCATATAGTCGATCACGATGGACCAGTTTGCGTTCAGCTCGGCGTCGGCTTCGAGGTAATCCTGATGGGCGCAGTGGTTCATGCCCTGCTGCGGCAGCGCGGGATCGCCGCAGTCCCAGTCCTGCGCCGCCGCGCCGGTGGCGCAAAGGGCCAATGCCGCCGCCAGCCGCATCACAGCTCTCCCATGACCTGCCGGTTGAAGCCGTAGACCTTGCGGGCCCCGCCCAAGGGGATGAGATTGACCTCCCGCTCCTGCCCCGGCTCGAAGCGCACCGCGGTGCCGGGGGCCAGATCGAGACGCAGACCCCGGGCGGCCTCGCGGTCGAATTCCAGCGCCGGGTTGGCCTCGGCGAAGTGGTAGTGGCTGCCCACCTGCACCGGCCGGTCGCCGGTGTTGGCGACACGCAGGGTCGTCACCTCGGCGCCGGGGTTGAGGGTGATCTCGCCCTTCGCGGGGAAAACCTCGCCTGGGATCATTGTGCCGCTCCTCTCTTCATTCTGGCCGGAAAACGCATCTCAACGGATCGGCTCGTGCACGGTCACCAGCTTGGTGCCGTCCGGGAAGGTGGCCTCGACCTGCACCTCGTGGATCATCTCTGGCACGCCCTCCATGCACTGGTCGCGGGTGACGACCTCCGCCCCGGCAGCCATGAGGTCGGCGACGGAGCGCCCGTCGCGGGCGCCTTCGACGACGGTGTCGGTGATCAGGGCGATGGCCTCGGGGTGGTTCAGCTTCACGCCGCGCTCGAGCCTCTTGCGGGCCACCATCGCGGCCATCGAGACCAGCAGCTTGTCCTTTTCGCGTGGGGTCAGGTTCATGTCTCTTACAGTCTCCAGCAGGTCGGCAGGGTCCCGGCCGTAAGCCGGTCCAGAACGGGCAGAAGCGCGGCGCGCAGGGCGAAGCCGCCCGCCGCCACGATCCTCACGGCGATGAGGTCGCCGGGCAAGAGGGTCAGCGCGGCGCCGGGAGGCAGCATCTCGCGCAGGGGAGACGCATGGGCCTCTGCATCGGGCGCGGCATAGAGCAGGGTTGCCAGCGCCCGGCCCCCGGCGGCCACGGCTGGTCGGTCCAGCAGGGCCTCGGCATCGCCGGTGATGTCGAGGCCGTCGCGCCAGAGCGGCCGGCCGGCGCGCGTGATGCGGACCCGGTCGGACAGGCGGAGCATCCGGACGGTTTCGCCCATTGCACGGCGGCCGAAGACCAGCGGCTCGACCATCAGGAACCGCGCGTCCTCGGCCAGCACGACCTCGAGCCGCCGGGCCAGGGCGGCGCGGTCGAAGAGGATCGTCTCCTGCGGCAGCCAGCGGAGCAGGGCCCCGTCCTCGGCCGTCAGCCGGGTCGAAAGCCGGGCGGTCTGGCCGTCCAGGGACCTGTAGCCGCGCTCGGCGGTCTGGGTCGTCAGGGTCAGGGCGGCGCCGGGCCCGGCCTCGGCGCTGACCTCGTAGCGGTCGCCGCCGGTGAGGCCGCCGGCGGTGTTCACCAGCACGGCCTGCATCGGGTCGGTCCCCTGCGGAAAGACGCCGCGGAGAGAGCCGGCCTGCCGAAGCGCGGCGATGCGCGTCCGGCCGGCCCGCCGCTCGGCCCGGATGTGGAGGCTGCCGCGGGCGCGCTGCGCTGTGGCCGTGGGCCGGGTGTCGGGCTGAGCAATGGTCATCTCGGCCAGATCAGCACGAGCGGCCCCGACTCCGCCAGTGCCGAGACCGCCGCCGCGCCGAAACGGGCCGCGACTGCCTAAATAATGAGCGGGACTAGAGGCGGGACAGGACGTGCCGCACGGCCAGTTCGTATCCCTGGATCCCGCAGCCGGCGATCACCGCGTCGGCCCGGTGGCTGACGAAGGAATGGTGCCGGAAGGGTTCGCGCTTGTGCACCGCCGAGACGTGGACCTCGACCACCGGCCCCTTGAAGGCGTTCAGCGCGTCGAGGATCGCGATGGACGTATGGGTATAGGCCCCGGGGTTGATGACGATGCCGGCGCTGTCGGCCCGGGCGCCGTGGATCATCTCGATGATCTCGCCCTCGTGGTTCGACTGGCGCATTCGCAGGTCCGCCCCGGCCGCTTCGCACAGATCGCGCGCCGCGGCTTCCACGTCGGCCAGGGTGCCTGCGCCGTAGATGCCCGGCTCCCTCTCGCCCAGAAGATTGAGGTTCGGTCCGTTCAGGATGTCGATCAGTTTCGGCATGGCTCTCTCCGGTCGGCTCCGGCGACTTGGCCCGACCGATCGGGCCGGGTCAAGCCGCTCCTGCCCCGCGGCGGACCGGCCCGATCGACTGTTGCGCCCGGGATCGGAAGACACGGTTCGACATGGGCTGTCGGCGATTAACTAGATGTTAACAATCTTCTCGACTTTGCCTGCGCCGGCCTTACTTGTACCACCGTTCAAGCTGCCGCTTCGGCCCGAATGAAGGATGCATGGATGAAGGTGATGATCGTGGAGGATGACCCGATCCTCCAACTCGACATCGCCGACGCGATCCGCGACATGGGGTACGACCTCATGGGACCCTTCGGCGGCGAGGCCCAGGCCATTGCAGCGATCGACGCCGAGGTGCCCGCGGCCGCGATCATCGACTTCAATCTCGGACCCGGCGCGGACAGCGGCAGGCTGGCGGCGCGGCTCGTGGAAGAGGGGGTCCGCTTCGCTTTCGTGACGGGTCACGGCCGCGACCATCTTCCCGATGAGTTTGCCGAGGTTCCGCTGATCGTGAAGCCATACCGCATGTCCCAGCTGTCGCATTTCATCAAGACCGGCGAAGTCTGACCGGATCAGGCCCGGCGCGGGTGACAACCCCCGGGAAATCTGCGTTTCTGCCCCCGGACGAGGGAGGACAGAGCCGCAATGACAGACGCCTATCGCAACGCCAACCTGCCCGTGGCCGACCGGGTGGAGGACCTGCTTGGCCGGATGACCCTGGACGAGAAGATCGCCCAGCTTCACGCCCTCTGGCTGATGCTCTCGCCCGACGGCAACCACCGGACCCGGTCGGACGGCTTTGCCGGCGGCGGCGCGGCGCCCGACATCCGCGCGCGCATCCGCAACGGCCTCGGCCAGATCACCCGCCCCCTCGGCACCTATGCCATCGACCCGGCCGACGGTGTCCGTGCCCTCAACCATCTCCAGAAGTTCCTGGTGGAGGAGACCCGCCTCGGCATCCCGGTCCTGTCGCACGAGGAGTGCCTGTCCGGCACCATGGGCCGGGGCGGCACGATGTTGCCCTCCTCCCTCGCCTTCGGCGCGACCTGGGACCCGGACCTGATCCAGCAGGTCGGAGCGGCCATCGGGGCGGAGCTGCGCAGCGTCGGCTGCCGCCAGGGCCTGGCCCCGGTTCTCGACGTGGCCCGAGACGCCCGGTGGGGCCGGACGGAAGAGACCTTCGGCGAGGATCCCTTCCTCGTCGGTCTGATGGCCACCGCCTACGTCCGCGGGTTGCAGGGACCGGACCGCGGGGTACTGGCGACGCTGAAGCACTATGTCGGCCATTCCTTCTCCGAAGGGGGCCGCAACCACGCCCCCGTCCACCTCGGCTGGCGCGAGCTGAACGACGACTTCATGCTGCCCTTCGAGATGGCGGTGAAACTGGCGGATGCGGCCTCGGTCATGCCCGCCTACCACGACATCGACAACGAACCGCTGCATGCGTCCCGGCACCTGCTGACGACGGTGCTGCGCGAGGAATGGGGCTTCGACGGGATCGTGGTGGCCGACTACATCGGCGTGACCCTGCTGCACACGCACCACGGCGTCGCCGCCGATGCGGCCGAGGCGGCGGCGCTGGCGTTCAAGGCCGGCCTCGACGTCGAACTGCCCGCCGACGACTGCGCCCCGCACTTGAAGGAGGCGCTGGACCGGGGCCTGATCGACATGGAGACGATCGACGCCGCCGTCCGCCGGCACCTGACCGAGAAATTCCGCACGGGGCTGTTCGAGCATCCCTATGCCGACGAAGGCAAGATCGCGGTGCAGGCCAAGGAGGCGGTGGCGCTCTCCCGCAGGGTGGCGCGCCAGTCCGTCACGATCCTCGGCAACGACGGGATCCTGCCGCTAGCGCCCGACGCCAGGATCGCCCTGATCGGCCCCTGCGCCGACGATCCGCTGGCCCTGCTGGGCGACTACGCCTTCCCCGTCCACCTCATCAACAGCGACGACAGCGACGACACCTCGCAGGTGGTGACGCCCCTTGCCGGCCTGCGCGCCCTCTGCGGCGACCGGCTGACCTATGCCCGCGGCTGCAATATCTTCGACGAGCGGTCCTCGGGCACGCCGGTCTTTCCCGGCGACGTGGACGACAACACCTCGCTGGACATCGCCGAGAGGTATTCGACCCGGCGGGACATGATGGACGAGGCGGTCGCGGCGGCGACCGGGGCGGACGTGGCCGTGGTCTGCGTCGGCGACCTCTCGGGCATCTTCCAGACCGGCACCGTGGGCGAGGGATCGGACGTCGACACGCTGGACCTGCCAGGGTTGCAGCAGGAGCTGCTGGACCGGATCGTCGCAACCGGCACGCCGGTCGTCGTGGTGCTGAGTTCCGGGCGGCCCTACACCCTCGGCGGGCAGGAGGATGCGCTGGCCGCGCTGGTGATGACCTATTTCGGCGGACAGGAGGGCGGGACCGCGCTGGCCGAGGTGCTGACCGGCACCGCCGAGCCTGCGGGCCGGCTTACACTGTCCGTGCCCCGCAGCGCCGGGGCCGCGCCCTACTTCTACAACCACAAGTTCAAGAGTTCCGGCACCCCGATCGCCCGCCACTTCGGCAGCCGCTATCCCTTCGGGCACGGGCTGTCCTACACGACGTTCGAATTCTCGGACTTCGCGCTGGAGGCTTCGAGCGTCGATATCGAGACCGGCGAGGTGGAGGTCAGTTTCACCGTCACGAACACCGGCGACCGGGCCGGGGTGGCGGTGCCGCAGCTCTATGTGCGGGACAAGCTAGCGTCGCTGGTGCGGCCGGTGAAGGAGCTGAAGGGCTTCGCGCGGGTCGAGCTGGCCGCCGGCGCGGCGGCACGGGTGACCCTGCGGGTGCCGACGGACATGCTGAATTTCACCGGCTACGAAGGCGTCCGCATCGTGGAACCGGGGGACTTCGACCTGATGGTCGGGGCGTCGAGCGCGGATATCCGGCTGCGCGGGACGGTCACTGTGACGGGCGACGTGCGCAAGCTGCCGAAGGACTGGCGGATGACCAGCGCCTCGGAGGTGAAGCCGTTGAATTAGGCGGGCCCGCCGCGATCAGGCTGCGGCGAGGTGCAGGTCCGACGCGGCCTCGGCGGCGATCTGGAAGGACTTCACCCGTGCGGCGTGGTCGTGGATCATGCCCGTCAGCATGAGCTCGTCCGGCTTGAAGGTATCGACCAGGATCCGCAACTGCTCGCGCACTGTCGCGGGCGAGCCGACGGCGGAACAGGCCAGCGCGGCGTCGACACCGGCCATGACCTCGGCCGGGACCTCTGCCGAGACGTCCTCGACCGGACGGGGCAGCTTGCCCGGCTTGCCGCTGCGCAGACGGGCGAAGGCGAGGACCTGGGAGGACCGCAGATACTCCGCCTCCTCGTCCGTCTCCGCCGCGCAGACCCCGGCGGCCATCATGAAGTAGGGTCGTTGCAGCCAGGGCGAGGGGCGGAAGGTGGCGCGGTAGGTCTCGGCCGCCTGCTCGAGCATCGCGGGCGCGAAATGCGAGGCGAAGGCGTAAGGCAAGCCGAGGTAGGCGGCGAGCTGGGCTCCATAGAGGCTCGACCCGAGGATCCAGACGGGAACATTCGTGCCGGTGCCGGGGATGGCCTGCACGCGCGCGTCCGGCTCGGCCTCACCGAAGTAGCCGAGGAGGTCCGCCACGTCCTGCGGGAAAGTGTCGGCCTGGTCCATGTGCCGGCGGAGGGCCCGTGCCGTCGCCATGTCGGTGCCCGGCGCGCGGCCGAGGCCGAGGTCGATCCGGCCGGGGTAGAGGGTTTCGAGCGTGCCGAACTGCTCGGCGATCACGAGGGGGGAATGGTTGGGCAGCATGATGCCCCCGGCGCCGACGCGGATCGTCTTCGTCGCTCCCGCGACATGGCCGATCACGACCGAGGTCGCGGCGCTGGCGATGCCGGGCATGTTGTGATGCTCGGCCAGCCAGTAGCGGTGGTAGCCCGCCGCCTCGGCCGCGCGGGCCAGGTCGACGGTATTGGCCAGGGCCTCGGCGGCGGTATGCCCCTCGGGCACCGGGGCGAGGTCGAGGAGCGAGATGTGGTGCAGCGGGTGTGTCATGCAGAACAGCTAGGCACTGCCCGGGCCGCCGCCAAGCCCCCTCAGGCCGCGCGGGGGCTGCCGCGGAGGCCCGCGACGCTGCGGGCGAGCTGGGCGGAGGCGGCGACGCCGTCGATCAGGGGGATGCGCGAGACGGCGGAGAGGGCCCCGGCGAGTGGGGCCATGCCGGCGCAGCCGAGGATCGCGCAGTCTGCGCCGTCCCGGTCCGCCGCCGCTGCGATCTCGGTGCCAAGTTGCGCAATCGTCCGCGGCCCGCCCGCCTCGATCGTCAGCACCGGCAGGCTGCTGGCCCGGACCGAGGCGCAGAGCCGCGTGTAGCCCTGCGCCGCGATGTTCGCCTCGATCACCGGCACCGCGGCCTGAACCGAGGTGATGACCGAGAACCGAAGCCCGAGAAGCCCGGCCATGACGTAGGCCGACTGGCCGATGCCGAGCACCGGGCAGCCGGCGGCGGCCTGCGCGCTCTCCAGCCCGGTGTCGTCGAAGCAGGCGATGACGATGACGTCCGCCCCCGCCTCGCGCGCGACCGGCAGGCGGGCGATCAGCCCGGGCACCGCCGCCGCGCCATCCGCCGCCCCTTCGATCGCGGGGGGGCCGGAGGTGTTGGTCAGGCCGAAGATCTCCGCCTCGGACAGCGCCGCGCGGGCCGCCGCGACGATGCCGTCCGTCATCGCCTCGGTCGAGTTGGGGTTGATGTAGGCGATCCTCATACGCCCTTGCCCGCGTCGGACCCCAGCCGCGCCCGCCGCCTGCCGATGATCCAGACGGTCAGCAGGAAGGCGGCGATGATGCCGAAGGAGAACAGCGTCGTCAGGGTGCCGAGGGCGTAGATGACGGGCGTGGTCACGTTGGTCGTCATCCCGAAGATCTCGAGCGGCAGGGTGTTGTAGCTGCCCGAGGTCAGCAGGGTCCGGGCGAATTCGTCGTAGGAGAGGGTGAAGCCGAAGAGCGCGACCCCGATCAGCGAGGGCGCGATGATCGGCAGGACGACGTGCCGGATCGTCTGCCAGGCCGTGGCGCCCTGGTCGCGGGCGGCTTCCTCGTAGCTGCGGTCGAAGCGGTTGAAGACCGCGAACATGATGAGCAGGCCGAAGGGCAGCGTCCAGGTCAGCTGGGAGCCGAAGCCCGAGGTTGCCCAGTGGATCTTGAGCCCGAGCTGGTTGAAGATCAGGCCGACGCCGAGCGAGATCAGGATCGAGGGGATCACCAGCGAGGTGATCGCCGCGTAGAACAGGACCGCCGAGCCGTGGAACCTCTTGCGGAAGGCCAGCCCCGCCATGACCGAGATGACCACCGTCGTCACCATGACCATGAGCCCGAGGCCGAAGCTGCGCCGGAACGCGCCCCAGATGTCGCCGACCGCCTGCTCCTGGAACAGGTCGCGGAACCAGTGCAGGGAGACGCCCCGCATCGGGAAGGTCAGCCCGCCCCCCGGCCCCTGGAACGACAGGATGCCGATGGTCAGGATCGGCCCGTAGAGGAACAGGACGAAGAGCCCGAAGAAGGCGGCGAGGACGTAGAAGCTGCGGGGACGCCTTTCCATCTCACAGCTCCTTCCGGATGTTCACGAACCGCAGGAGGATCGCGATCACGATCAGCACGGTGCAGAGCAGGACCACGGCCGTCGCGGCGGCCGACGGGTACTGGAGCAGCCCGATGTCGTTCGAGATCAGCCGCCCCACGTTGGCCCGTTGCGAGCCGGACATGAACCGCACGGTGATGAAGTCGCCCATCACCAGCGTGACCACGAAGATGGTGCCGATCATGATGCCCGGCTTCGTCAGGGGGAGGATGACGTGGATCAGGGTCTGAAGCCCGCTGGCGCCATTGTCCCGCGCGGCCTCGAGCAGGGATTTGTCGATCCGCATCATGGTGTTGAAGATCGGGACCACCATGAAGAGCGTGTAGAGGTGGACGAAGGCTAGGATGACCGAGAAGTCCGAGTAGAGCAGCCATTCCAGCGGCTCGTCGATCACGCCCCAGGAGATCAGCGTCTGGTTCGCGATGCCGTTGCGCCCGAGGAAGGGGATCCAGGAAATCATCCGGATGATGTTCGAGGTCCAGAAGGGGATCGTGCAGATCAGGAACAGCGCGATCTGCATGGTGAGGCTGCGGACGTGGAAGGCGAGGAAGTAGGCCACCGTGAAGCCGATGGTCAGGGTGAGCGCCCAGGTGATGAGCGCGTATTTCAGCGTCGCCCCGAAGACCCGGTAAGTGACCGGCGAGCCGAAGAGGAATTCGTAATTGTCGAACTGGAAGGCCGGGTAGATCGAATATTCCGTCGCGCCCCAGAAGCTGACGATCACGATCATCACGATGGGGGCGATCAGGAAGCCCAGCAGGATCAGCGACAGCGGCGCGGCCTGCAGCCAGCCGACGAGATGACGATTGCTCAGACGCATCGCGCCGCTCCTTCGGGCTCTCGGGGAAGTCGGGGCCGCCCGTGAGACGGCGGCCCCGTGGGAGGTTCATCGGGCCGGGGAAGATCAGGCGGCGATGAACTCGTTCCACTTGCGGACCATGTACTGGTTCTCGTCCATGACCGCGTTCCAGCAGGCGACCGACCCCATGCGTTCCTCGAAGGAGCCGCCGTCGCGGACCTCGCCGGCCTGGGCCAGCACGTCGCCGGTGGGCGAGGTTATCTCGGCGGTGGCCTCCTTGCCCTCGAACCAGTAGCCCCACTCGTTCTCGGACATGAACTCCTTGGAGGTCTCGGGCACGGCCGAGTAGTAGCCCTGCCGCATCAGGTAGCCGCCGACCCAGCCGGAGAGGTACCAGTTGATGTAGTCGTAGGCCGCGTCCAGCTCCATGCCGGACAGGGACTGCGACAGGCCGATGCCGCCGCCCCACGACCGGTAGCCTTCCTTCAGCGGCTGGTAGACGCAGGGAATGCCGCGCGACTTCACTGCGGTGATCGCGGGCGACCACATGGACTGGATGACGACCTCGCCCGAGGCCATCAGGTTCACGCTTTCGTCGAAGGTCTTCCAGAAGGCGCGGAACTGGCCGTTCTGCTTGGCCTCGGTGAAGATCGCGATGGTGGCGTCGATCTCTTCCTGGGTCATGTTGCCCTTGTCGCCGTACTGCACCTCGCCCATCGCCTCGCAGACCATCGCCATGTCCATGATGCCGATGGAGGAGATGTCGAGGATCGAGGCCTTGCCGGCGAACTCGGGATTCAGCAGCTCGGCCCAGCTCTCGATCGGGCGGCCGATCAGGTCGGGGCGGATGCCGAGGGTGTCGGCGTTGTAGATCGTGGGGATCAGGGTCATCCAGTTGGTCTGCTCGTCGGCGAAGGTCGTCGCCCCCGGCTCGGGGATGAAACCGACGGTGTGGGGCGCGGTGCCCTGGGCGATCTCTGACTCGGGGGTCAGCTTGCCGTCCTT
>JAMWZF010000072.1 GCA_024304875.1 Paracoccaceae bacterium | reverse complement strand
TGCCACCGCGGAAGAGGATGCGGCCTCCCCCGAAGAGGTGTCCCTCGCCCCCGCACCGACCGAGGCCGAGGCCGAGGCCGAGGCGCCCGTCTCGCTCGCGCGGCGTCTGGCCTCGACGACGCAGGACGCGGCGCAGGCGGTCGTGACGCGCTCGGCCGCGGCCTGGGCGGCGCTGCGCGGCGCCTCGACGGCGCTCGACGGCGTCGGCGCGGCCGAGATCGGCATCCTTCTGGACGCGGTGCGCGACCTGTTCCTGGTGATCGCCTCGACCATCGCGGCCTATCTCGCCCTGCGCGTCGTCGCCCGCGGGCTGTTCCGCCGGATGGACGTGCGGGCCGAACGCAGCTCCGTCGCCGGCAAGACGTTCCTCTTCGTCGTCTCCGCCGTGGTCGATGCCGGCGTCGTCGTGCTGGCCTGGGCGATCGGCTACGCCCTCGCCGCGACGGTCATCGGCCAGTACGGAGAGATCGCGATCCGCCAGTCGCTCTATCTCAACGCCTTCTTCGTGGTCGAGATGCTCAAGGTGCTGGTCCGCCTGGCGGTCTCGCCGGTCTCGCACGAACTCCGGCTGCTGCCGCTGGCAGACCGGGGGGCGCGGCGGCTGTACCGGACGCTCAACATCGGGATCAGCATCGTCGGCTACGGCCTCCTGCTGATCGTGCCGATCGTGAACGCCAATGCCTCGGTCGCGGCCGGCAACAGCGTCGCGACCCTCGTGATCCTCCTGGCCGTGGCCTACCTCGGCACGGTCGCCGTCCGGCGGCGGCAGGAGGTGGCCGACTGGCTGCTGGCCCAGGGGCGCAGCCCGGTCCCGGCGCCCGAAGAGGGCATGCCCGAGGGCGGCGAGGTCGTGGTCGAGCAAGTCGAGGGCGAGGCGCAGATCGCGCAGGAGCCCCGGCGCACCGGGTTCTACGCCACCTTCGCCCGCAGATGGCACGTCGCGGCCCTGCTCTGGCTCGGCCTCGTGCTGCTGACCTCCGTCACCCAGCCGGTCGTCGGCGTCTTCAGCGTCCTGCGGGTCTCGGCCCTCGTCGGGATCGCGATCCTCGCGGCGGTGGGCGTCTCGGGGATGCTCAGCCGGGCGATCGGGGCGGGCGTCCGGCTGCCCCCGAAGTGGACCCAGACCCTGCCCCGGCTGGAACAGCGGCTGAACGGGTTCGTCCCGCAGATCCTGACCGCGCTGCGCTGGGTCCTGTTCCTGGCGCTGGCGCTCTTCATCCTCGACGTCACCGGCCTTATGGCCGTGGCGGACTGGCTGGCCGGTCCCGCGGGGCTCGTCTTCGTCGGCACGGTGGTCTCCGTCCTCGCCATCGTGCTGGTGTCCTTCGCGATCTGGCTGGCGCTGACGTCCTGGGTGGAGTTCCGGCTCAACCCCGACGTCGGCTCGGCCCCCACGGCGCGGGAACAGACCCTGCTGACCCTGCTGCGCAACGCGCTGACCATCGTGCTGCTGATCATCACCCTGATGTTCGCCCTGTCCGAGATCGGGCTCGACATCGGGCCGCTGCTGGCCTCGGCCGGGGTGCTGGGCCTCGCCATCGGCTTCGGCGCGCAGAAGCTGGTGCAGGACGTGATCACCGGCGTCTTCATCCAGTTCGAGAACGCGATGAACGTGGGCGACGTGGTCACCGCCGGGCCGGTGACGGGCGTGGTCGAGAAGCTGACCATCCGCTCCGTCTCCCTGCGCGACGTGCACGGGGTCTATCACCTGATCCCCTTCTCCTCGGTCGACGCGGTGTCGAACTACATGCGCGATTTCTCCTACTACGTCGTGGACATGGGCGTCGCCTACCGCGAGGACATCGAGGAGGTGAGACAGGCGATGTTCGACGCCTACGAGGAGCTGCGCGCCGACCCCGAACAGGGACCCTGGCTGATGGGGGACCTCGAATGGTTCGGGCTGAACCAGTTCGGCGACAGCGCGGTGGTCCTGCGGGCCCGGATCAAGACGATCCCCGGCAAGCAATGGGGCGTCGGGCGGGCCTACAACGGCATCGTCAAGCGCGTCTTCGACGCGCGCGGCATCGAGATCCCCTTCCCGCACACGACCCTGTTCTTCGGAGAGGACAAGAAGGGCCGGACCCAGGCGCTCAAGGTCGACCCGACCGCCGTGCCGGAGAGCTGAGGTCCGGCCCCCGGCTCTCCCGGCGGCTGCCTTCGCGCCTTGAGCGCCAAGGCTTCTGATAGAGCGTTCTCCTGCGGGCCGATGGTCCACGCAAACCCGGGCCCATGATCCGAGAGACGCCAGTGACCGCGTCCGACGCCGGATGGTGACCAACACGGAACGTCTCTGTTTCATCCAGACTCAGAACCGTTGAAACCACCGGAGGACCTAGCTAAGTATCTAGCTAGAAAAAGGGGGCCATGCCATGCAAGTCAACGTCCACACCGCGAAGACCACCCTGTCCGACCTCATTCTCCGCGCCCAGGCGGGCGAAGAGGTCGTGATCGCCCGGCGGGGCAAGCCGGCTGTGCGGTTGGTTCCGGTCCTGGAAGGGCGGGCGCGGGCATTCGGCCGGTTCCGGGACCTGGCCGTCTCGGGTGACGTGCTCGGGCCTCTGGACGACGAAGAACTCGCGGCGTGGGAATGACCGGCCTGCTGCTCGACACGCATGCACTCATCTGGTTCGCCGTCGGGGATACCAGGGAGATGCCGGCGGCGGCCGCGGAACTGATCGCCGCCGGGGATCGCGAGGTCTTCGTCAGCGCCGCCTCCATCTGGGAGATCGCGACCAAGACCCGTCTGGGAAAGCTGGCCGGGGTCGAGGACATGGGCCGGCGGCCGGGATACTACATCTCGGAACTCGGGATGAGGGGGCTGCCGATCAGCCTGGAACACGCCAGCCGGGCAGGGGGCTTCGACCGGGCACATCGCGATCCCTTCGACCGGATGCTGGCGGCGCAGAGCCAGATCGAGGGCCTGACCCTTGTCAGCAGGGATGCGGCCCTGGATGCCTTTGGCGTCGAGAGGGTGTGGCCCGGGTAGGAACGATCGCGGCGGACCGGGCCCGCCTCGAGACAGGCTACACGCCGGTCTCGCGCGTCCCGGGACCGGGGATGTCGTCTCCCGAGACGACCTGGAGAGCTCCCTGGCCGCAGTCGCGTAAGGGTTGATCTGTGTCAATGTGCGCGGCATCAAGGCGGACCATACAACCCTCGCGCGACTCATCCGCGATTGGCGCTTCCTCTCCACGAGCACGTTTTCAATCGATCGGCGATCCCACCATGATCTACCAACTTGCCTATTGCAGCCTCTCGAGCGGTGAAGTGACGCCCGCCCGTCTCGATGACATCCTGGACGTCTCGAACCGAAACAACCTGCGCGAGGACGTGACGGGCGTCCTGATGTGTCATGACGGCATGTTCTTCCAGATCCTGGAAGGAGAGCGGGGAACCGTCAGGCGGCGGTTCGACAAGATCAAGCAGGACCCCCGGCACATGGCAGTGACGATCATGTTCGAGTACGAGACGGAAGATCGGAGCTTTTCGGACTGGACCATGGGCTTTGCAGGGCCGGACGAGATCGGGGCCGATGCCGACAAGGCGATGGTCTCACTTGGTGACCCAAGGAAGCCCGGCGGCGCCATCGCGGCGAACGATCCGGCGGCTTGGCACCTTGCCCGGTCGCTGTACAACGATTTTGCGGGCAGAACACGTGACATCATGGCGGCACTACCGGCCTAAGCGGCCGACCGGAGTCCGGCCCGAGATGGCGGGGTCGATCCAGATCGAGGTGCAGGGCGGGCGAGTCAGTCGCCCGGCCGAATCTCAAGGCATTGAAATACCGCTGCATTCATCCGACAACGACGTCGGGCCCAGACTCGAATTCCCTTCCCATCGCCCAACTTCTGCCGCATCACTCCCCATTATCCCGGCCCGTGCGGACAGGGTGAAGCAAGGATAGAAGATGGCGTGCTTTGTCGGTGCCCTGGGAGACCCGGTCTTCATGATCGCCGCGGCGATCTCGGCCCTGGCCGCCTTCGTGATGCTGTGGATGGCGCGCCATCAGGACTTCTCGGCCAAACGGTTCTATTCGCTGACCTGCGTGGGGGTCGTCTGGACCCTTCTCGCGGTCGGGCTCGAGGCCGCCTCGGACGGGGCCGGCTGCCAGATGTTCTGGGCCGTGATGGCCTGGCCGGGGAACGCGCTGGTGCCGGTCGCCTGGTGCTTCTTCGTCTTCGCCTATGTCGAGGGGGCGACCTGGCCGCGGTCCCGCAGTGCCAGCGCGACCCTTGTCGCGGTCCCGGGGCTCTCCTTCCTGCTGGCCGCGACCAACGCCTGGCACGGGCTGGTCTATACCGGTGAGACGGGGATCCCGCCCGGGGACGACAGGGTCTATTACGCGCACGGCCCCGCGTTCTACGCGATCATCGCCACGCTCTACCTCTTTGTCGCCGCGACGCTGGTCTGCCTCTGGCGCGGCTTCCGCCGGGCGCGTCGAAGCGCCTGGTCCATGCTGGTCACGCTGGTCCTGATCACGATCAGCCCCCTGCTTGCGAACACCGCCTACATCGTGCTGGACCTGACCGTCTTCGGCATCGACCCGACCGCGCCGATGTTCACCTTCGGGATCCTCGTCTTCACCTGGATGCTGCTGAACCGGCGCTCGATGGACATGGCCGCCGCCGGCCAGTCGACCCTGTTCGACACGATGAGCGAGCCGGTCGTGCTGTTCGACCGCCGAAAGCGGGTCGTCATGACGAACGCGGCCGCAAGGCGGTGCGATCTGTCCCTTGGGGCGCCGGATGTCCTGAGCCGTCTGGGCCAGGACAGCGATGGCGCCGCCGCAGCCCAGATCACGAGAGGCGACCGGGTGTTCGAGCTTCGGGTTCACGGCATCGAGAACGACCTCAACCCCGCCGACGGGCCCCTGGGCTGGAGCGCGACCTTCGTGGACATCACCGACCGGATCGAGGCCAGCAAGGCCCTCGAGGAGGCGCTCGTGCGGGCCGAGGAGGCCGTTCGGACCAAGGACAACTTCGTCTCGGTGGTCAGTCACGAGCTTCGCACGCCCCTGACCTCGCTCAAGGCCGGCCTCGACATGGCGCTCAGCGACCGGTTGGGCACGGTCAGTCCGGCCATCCGCAACTCGCTCGAGATCGCGCAGCGGGGCAGCGTGCGCCTGGCCCGGCTGGTCGACAACCTGCTCCTGGCGCAGAAGATCGACGCCGATGCCCTGTCCCTGGAAGAGGAGCCGATCGAGCTTGGCAGGCTCCTTGCCGAGAGCCTGGCCGAGAGGCACCTGTTCGCCGCCGAACGCGGCGTGCGGCTGACCCAGACGGGTACGGCCGAACCGTCCTTCATCATTGGCGATGCCTTCGCGGTCCGGCAGGTGATCGACAACCTCCTCTCGAACGCGATCAAGTTCTCGAACGCGCAGGGCGAGGTCGAGGGCCGGCTGGAGCGCGCGGGCGGCAAGGTCAGGCTGTCCATCACCGACAGCGGGCGGGGCATCCCGGACGGGATGGAGGACACGGTCTTCGGACGGTTCGCGCAGGTCCCTCACGAGGGACAGTCCTGGACACAGGGGTCCGGCCTCGGCCTCCACATTTCCCGGAAGCTGGCGATTCAGATGGGCGGCGACCTGCGGTACGCCAGCCGGCTGGGGGCCGGGACGACGTTTACCCTGGAGTTCGAAGCCGTCGAACAGAGCGTCGCCCGGCCGGTCAGCGCTGCCGGATGCTAGCCGGGCCGCGACGGGACGATCCGGTCGCGGCATCGCGGGGCAGGGCGGGGCCGGCCCGTCAGGTGGAGGCCTTCCGCTCGGCCTCGGTCAGCTCGGCGGGGATGTCGTCGAAGCTGGCGTAGTTCAGGCTGTAGAGCTTCGCGTAGAGACCCTGCCGCGCCATCAGCGCGTCGTGGTTGCCCTCCTCTATCTTCTCGCCCTGCTGCAGCACGACGATCCTGTCGGCGCCGCGAATGGTGGCCAGCCGGTGCGCGATGACGAGCCCGGTGCGGCCCTCCAGCAGCCTCACAAGCGCCTTCTGGATCTTGCGCTCGGTATAGCTGTCGATGTTCGCCGTCGCCTCGTCCAGGACGAGGATGCGGGCGTCGGCGGCGAGGGCGCGGGCAAAGCTGAGCAGCTGCCGCTGGCCGAGCGAGAGGTTGGAGCCGCGTTCGTCCAGCAGGGTGTCGTAGCCCTGCGGCATGGCCTCGATGAACTCGTGGGCGCCGACGGCCCGGGCCGCCTCGATCACGTCCATGTCCGAGGCCCAGGTGGAGGCGTAGCGGATGTTCTCCATCACCGTGCCGGTGAAGAGGTAGGGCTCCTGCAGGACCATCGCGATGTGCCGGCCGAGGCTGGCTTGCGTCACGTCCCGCACGTCCTTGCCGCCGACCAGGATCGCGCCCTCCTGCACGTCGTAGAACCGGTGGATCAGGGACATGCAGCTGGACTTGCCCGACCCGGTGGGGCCGACGAGGGCGACCGTCTCTCCGCTCGCGACCGAGAAGCTGACGTCCTTCAGCACCGGCTGGTCCGGGTCGTAGCCGAAGGTCACGCCCCGGAATTCGACCGAACCGTCATCGGCGGGAGTCAGGTCCACCGCCTCCGGCGCGTCCTGCACGTCGACCGGGACGTCCAGCACCTCGGTCAGCCGGTGGCCCGAGGCCATCGCCCGCTGCATCACCGAATACTGCAGGGTCAGCGAGCGGATCGGGTCGAAGAACCGCTGGATGTAGAACAGGAAGGCGACCATCACCCCCACCTCGATCCGGCCCGTGGCGACGACGTATCCGCCGGCGACCACGACGACGGCCATGGCGATGCCGGTCAGCGTGTCGACGATGGGGATCATGATCTGCGCCAGCGCCGAGGAGCGCAGCTGCGCGTCGTAGGTCTTGCCGACGAGGCGGGCGTAAAGCTCGCTGTTCAGCCGCTCGCGGCTCATCGATTGGACGGCGCGGACGCCGTGGATCGCCTCGGCAAGGGCGCCGTTGGCGCGCGAATTCGCCTCGTGCGCCGCCATGAAGGCCGCGCGCGCCCTGGCCAGCCAGAGCACCCGGACGCCGAGCAGGATCGGCAGCGCCATCAGCACCAGCAGGGCCAGTTGCCAGTCGAGCCAGAGCATCGCAACGACGATCCCCACCAGCAGGGCGATGTCCCCGACGGACTGGACCGAGGTCTCGAGGAATTCCTGCATCGAGTTCACGTCGCCCTGCAGCCGCGACATGAGGCGGCCCACCTCGGTCTTGTCCATGAAGGACAGGGAGACCCGCTGGAGGTGCCCGAACATCCGGCGGCGGATGTCGAAGAGCACGTCCTCGGCCAGCCGGCCCGTCACCCGTTCCTGCACCAGCTGGGCGGCGTAGTTGACCGCGATGACGAGGCCGAACAGCCCCACGATCCGCACCAGCAGCCCCGGCGGCGCGCCGGGCGCCATGCCGTTGTCGATGGCGTAGCGGATCAGCAGCGGGATGGTGAGCTGCGACAGGGTGAAGATCAGCACCGCCGCGACGGCGATCCAGACCCGCGGCTTGTAGGGGGCCACGAATTCCCAGATCCGGCCCACGACCTTGCCGTCGAAGACGCGGCCGAAGATGTCCTCCTCGATCCGGGTGGAGCCGACGACGGCCCGCATCCGGGGCCGCCCGTCGTCGTGCGGATCGCGCGGTTCGGTGGATTGCGTGGGGCTCATGCGGCGTCCTCCGGCGACATCTGCAGATCGTGCAGCGCCTTGTAGCGGCCGCCGAGGGCGAGCAGTTCGGCGGGGGTGCCCTCTTCGACGACGCGCCCGTCTTCCATGAAGAGGATCCGGTCGGCGTCCTTGAGGCTGGCGAGCCGGTGGGCGACGATCAGGGTGACGCGGTCCTTGGCGTAGTCGCGCAGGGCGGCGCGGATGCGGCTTTCGGTGCCGGCGTCGATGGCGGCGGTGCTGTCGTCGAAGACGAGCACGGCGGGGGTCATCATCAGCGTCCGCGCGATGGAGAGCCGCTGCCGCTGTCCGCCGGACAGCGACACGCCCCGTTCGCCCACCACCGTGCCGTACTGCTGCGGCAGGCCGAGGACGTAGTCATGCAGCTGGGCGCTTTCGGCCACGCCCCGGATGCGCCGGTCCTCGGCCCGGGGGGCGGCATAGGCGATGTTGTTCTCGATGCTGGTGGTGAAGAGGAAGCTGTCCTGCTGCACGATGGCGACGGCCTCGCGCACGCTTTCCAGCGTGACCTCGCGCAGGTCCTGCCCGTCGATCGTGATGGACCCCTCGGTCGGGTCGTAGAACCGGGGCAGCAGGTGCATCAGCGTCGTCTTGCCCGCGCCGGGGGCGCCGAGGATGCCGATGGTCTCGCCGCGCCGCGCGGTGAGGCTGATGCCCGAGACCGCCCGCCGCCCGTCGGTGCCGTGGTAGGCGAAGCCGACGTTGTCGAGCGTCAGCGTGCCCTCGGTGACTTTGAGCGGCCTGGCGTCGGGCGCGTCCGCGATCTCCTCGGGCATGTCGAGCAGCTGGAACAGCCGCGCGCCGCAGGTCGAGGCGCGGGCGTAGGCGTTGACCATGAGGCCGAGCTGGCGGACCGGCATCTGCAGGATGGTCATGAAGGTCAGGAAGGTGGCCAGCGTGCCGACCGTGATCTCGCCCGCCGCCACCTGCCGCCCGCCGTAGAGCAGGACGAGCCCCATGGAGAGGAAGAAGGCCAGAGACATCGCCGAGGTGTTGCGCACCCGCACGTCGATCCGCTGGTGCGAATAGTCCAGCGCGTCCTTCGAGGCGGCATCGAACCTGGCCATCTCGTGCGGTTCGGCGGCGAAGGCGCGCACGACGCGGATGCCGGCCAGGTTCTCCTCCATCCTCTGGCTGAGGACGCCGAGCTTTTCCTGCAATATCAGCCAGGTCCGCCGCAGGGTCAGCTGCATGGCCGAGGACCGCCAGGCCGCGAAGGGCACGAAGGACAGGGCGAGCAGGCCCATGATCGGGTCGGCCCGGATCAGCATGAAGGCCCCGATCCCGATCAGCAGGCTCAGCAGGAGCGTCCGCACCAGGGCGGTCGAGAAATACATCCGCACCCCTTCGAGGTCGAGCATGCCCACGGTGATGAGGTCGCCCGAATGGGTCCGGTCGTGGAACGAGAAGGGCAGGCGCTGGATCTTGGCGTAGATCTGGTTGCGCAGGTCCTGCGCGAGGGCGTGGCCGACCGATTCCGCCGCGAAGTTCTGCGCCAGGGTGAAGAGCCCGCGCAGCACCGAGACCGCCAGCAGGGTCAGCGCGATCAGCACCAGCGGGCGCATCTGCGGCGTCTCGGCCATGGCAATGGTCCGGTCCACCGCCCGTCCGAGGATGACCGGGATCGCCAGCTGCATCAGGACGGCCGGCACCGTCGCCGCCAGGGCCAGCCAGGCGCGGGCGCGGTAGCGGAAGCACATCGCGGTGATCCGGCGGATCGCGGCGCGGCCCTTGGCGGTGTCGGTGGCGGCGGTCCGTCGGAAGGCCCGGTCCCGGCCCCCGGGTGCGGAAGGTGTCGTCATGTCGGTGTCACCGCGAACCGGTCCGCGGCCTCCATCTTGCCCGTCGCGCGCGGCGGGACAAAAGGTGCCCACCCGGCGGCCTGCGAGGCGTTTGGCCGGATAGCTACCGGACTCGCCGGCGAGAGAAAAGCGCGGCCTTGGGTATCGGGCGCCGCTCCGACCGGGCCCGGCGGACGTGGCTCAGTCGTCGCCGGGGGCACGACGGAGGCGGACGTCCTGATGCGCCGGGTCGTCGGTGTGGTCGGTCCAGGCGGGATCGGGCGGCGGAAGGCCGAGCCTGTCGCGGATCGCGGCGGTATAAAGGCCCGGATGCGCCAGGTAGGGGAGCTGATCCGGCGCTAGAGCGGGCGCACCTCTTCTGTCCGTCCGCCGTAGGAGAGAACCGCCGCATCGGCGGTCAGCAGGGTCAGACCCTCGATCCGGCTTTGCGCCACCAGCATCCGGTCGAACGGATCGCGGTGGAGGGGCGGCAGCTTGCGCACGTCCAGCGCGTGCAGGCCCGTAACCGGAAGCTCCCTGTAGCCCGCGGCCAGGCAAGCGGCGCGCAGCCGCTCGCCGTCCACGCTGAAATCCGGGCGGTCCAGCGCCGACTTGATCGCGATCTCCCACAGGCTGACGGAACTCATCACCAGCGTCTCGGCGGGATCGTCGAGCCGGGCACGCAGGTCGGCCGGCAGCCGATGCGCCGCCGAGACGGCCCAGAGCAGGACATGGGTGTCGAGGAGGAGGCTCACCCGTCGAAGTCGTCGGCGATCCGGTCCGCTGCGATACTGTCGAAGTCCTCTGGCACCGCGATCTGGCCCTTCAGGATGTCGAGCCGCGAGGTGGCCGGAGCCGGCTGCACCGCCTCGACCTTGACCAGGGGCTTGCCGGCCCGGGCGATGATGAACGACTCTCCCGCCGCTGCCGCCGCGACGAGGCGGGACAGGTGGGTCTTGGCATCGTGGATGTTGACGGTTTTCATCGTCATCCCCCGAGTGAACCAACTAAAGTTAGTCCAGTGCGTGCGGTCGGTCAAGAGTGTCCGGGTCCCGAGCAGGACAGAGGATGTGTCGCAACCCGATTTGGAGTGTGCCGGCGCTCGAGGCGTCGCCGCATAATCCATCTTATGTTAATGCATTCGGCAGGCAGCGGTCAGAACGGGTCGACGACCCGTGCGCCGGTCGGGTCGAAGTCGGCGCCGTTGCCGGTCACCACCGCGGCGTCCCGCGACAGGGCCTGCGCCGCGATCATCAGATTCGCCCCCGGATGACCGATCCGGGCCGACAGGTCGCCCCAGATCAGCGCATCGGCGGCGCCGAACGGCAGGACCCGGTCCGCGAAGAGCGTCACCGTCCGGTCGAGCCAGCGGCGCAGGTCGGCCGCGAAGGCCGGATTGCGCGGCTCCTGCAGCCGGATGCCGCGCTCGATCTCGCCCAGCGTGATGACGCTCAGGGTCAGGGCGGTCTCATCCTGCGCCCCCAGCCAGGCCGCCACCTTCGGCGCCCGGTCGGGGCGGCGCAGGGCCGAGATGACGTTGGTGTCGAGGATGAACATCAGAACTCGACGTCGCGCGGCCGGGCCCCTGCCCTGCCCTCCGGTATGTCGACGGCGCCCGGAAAGGCCATGAGATGCTCGGCAAAGCTGCCCCGGCGGCCCCGCGCCTCGGCCAGGAGCCGCTGATACTCTTCGGCCGCCAGCACCACCACCGCCGGCTTGCCCCGGCGCGAGACCTCCTGCGGGCGGCCCGCAAGAGCGGCCTCCACCACGGCGCTGAACCGGTTCTTGGCGTCCTGAAGGGTCAACATGGTCCGGTCCTTGCTGGCTAGGCGGCTGGCTAGCTATATGGGGTCGGGCGCGCGGGAGTCAAGGGTTGGCGGGCGGACCTTATCCGCGGGTAAGGTC
>JAMWZF010000071.1 GCA_024304875.1 Paracoccaceae bacterium | reverse complement strand
CTCGACCTTCTCGACCCGACGCCGGTGGACATCGAGATCGAGGACATCGCCCACGGCCTTGCCTTCGTCGCCCGCTGGAACGGGCAGACGCGGGGGGATTATCCCTATTCGGTGGCCGAACACTCGCTGCTGGTGGAGCAGATCTTCTGCCGGCTCTGCCCTTCGGCCTCGGTCGCCGACCGGCTGACCGCGCTGCTCCATGATGCGCCTGAATACGTGATCGGGGACATGATCTCTCCGGTGAAGGCTGCGGTGGGGCCGGACTACGGGGTGCTGGACGACCGTCTTCAGGCGGCGATCCACATCCGCTTCGGCCTGCCCGCGCAAACGGCGCCCGCGCTCAAGAAGCAGATCAAGAAGGCGGACAAGATCAGCGCCTGGCTGGAGGCGACGCAGATCGCCGGCTTCGCCACCGCCGAGGCGGACAGGTTCTTCGGCAAGATCGACCCTGTTCTGGCCGAAACCTTCCCGATCCGCCTGCGCCCGCCGGTCGAGGTGCGCCAGGACTACACCGCCCGGCACGCGGATCTTCTGTCACTGATGTAAAAGCGGGCCCGACCTCCACCACGAGGCCGGACCCGCCGGGCCGACCCGGCCTTGGCGGGAGCATGCCGGGCCGGATCGGAACCTGTCTCAGGGGGCTAACGCAGACCGGTCCGGTCGCGTTCGAGCCGCTGGCGATACCTCTCCACCTCCTGGTCGTGATGGCCGGAGAAGGGCGTCCGGGGCGGCTGCGTCCAGTGGGTCGGCGGCACGTGGGGGTTCTGCCGGGTGGCGGTGCGGAACACGTCGTTGAAGATCGAGAACATCTGACTGGCCTCCTTGGCGCTGCTGATGTCCCGAACCTAGGCGCACCCGACCCGTCAGCCGAGTCTTGAATATTTCAGTTCTGTAAGTCAAACTTACATGCATGGATTGGCGCGACGTCCCCTCGCTCGCCGCCCTCAGGGCCTATGAAGCAGCCGCCCGTACCGGCAGCCTGTCGGCCGCGGCGCGCGAGCTGAACGTCACCCACGTCGCCATCTCGCAGCATGTCCGGACGATGGAAAAGCACTTCGGCCTCTCCCTGTTGGTCCGCGACGGGCAGCGCATGGTCGTCCCGGAGGAGGCGCAGCCGCCGCGATCTGGCCAAGGCCTTCGGTCAGGGCCTCGGCCAGATCGCGGCGGCGGCGCGGGACCTGGCCCAGCGCGGCGCCCAGCGCCCCCTGCGGATCGCGACCACGCCCTCCTTCGCCGCGGGCTGGCTGATGCCGCGGATGAGCGCCTTCTGGCGGGATCATCCCGAGGTTGAGGTCGAGGTCCTGTCCTCCCACGGCCTTGTCGACCTGCGCCGCGACCGGATCGACGTCGCCCTGCGCTACGGTCTCGGCAACTGGCGGGGGACGGTGACGGAATCGCTGGTCCCGGCCGAGTTCATGGCGGTGGCCGCGCCGGGCCTGTTCCCCCCCGGCGCGGACCTCGCCAGCCTGACCGGGGCGACATGGCTGACCTACAGCCCCTACAACGAGGAACAGGCCTGGCTCCACGACCACGGCATCGACCTCGGCAAGGCCCGGGTGCGGATCCTGAGTTCGGCCGAGCTGGTGATCGAGGCGGTCAAGGGCGGGGTCGGCATCGGCATCCTGACCCGCGCGGTTGCGGGGGACGCGCTGGCGCAGGGCACAATGGAGATCATCGCCTCGGACGAGGGCAAGGGCGGCCCGGCCTATCACATCGTGACCCAGCCCGACGTGCACAACCCGGTCCGGGACGTCTTCGTGAAATGGCTGCGCGGGCCGGTGGCCGACTAGCGGGGCGACCGTTTCGCGAGGATGCGCTGCAACGTCCGCCGGTGCATGTTCAGCCGCCGCGCGGTCTCGGACACGTTCCGGTCGCAGAGCTCGTAGACCCGCTGGATATGCTCCCACCGGACGCGGTCGGCGCTCATCGGGTTCTCGGGCGGCGGCGGCAGGTCGTCGCCCTTGGCCAAGAGGGCGTTGGTGATGTCGGTCGCATCGGCGGGCTTGGACAGGTAGTCCGTCGCCCCGATCTTGACGGCCGCGACGGCTGTCGCGATGGCGCCATAGCCGGTCAGCACGACGATCCGGGCGTCGGGCCGGCGCTCGCGCAAGGTTTCCACCACGTCGAGGCCGTTGCCGTCCTCCAGCCGCAGGTCCACCACGGCATAGGCCGGCGGACGGGCGGTGGCGATGGCCTTGCCCCCGGCGACGCTGTCCGCCGTCTCGACCGAAAAGCCGCGCTTTTCCATCGCCTTGGCGAGGCGGCGCAGAAACGGCTCGTCGTCGTCCACCAGCAGCAGGGACGCATCTTCGCCCAGGTCCAGAGGCTCGCTCATCACATTCTCCAAGGCCCCGTCCATGGCGGCTCCCTCAAAACTATTCACAGGCCTTTACGCGGTCAACGCCGGGTCGGATCAGCCTGCGGCGGCCTCGACAAAGCATTGCATCCGGTCGGCGACCTCTTCCGGCGGCGTCTCGCGCCGGACGAAATCGACGAACCCTTCCTCGGGCAGGACAAGGTAGCTGTAGGTCGAATGGTCGACGAGATAGTAGCCGGATCCGTCGTCTTCCTGCGCGCTGTAATAGGTCGAATAGGCGCGGGAGGCGGCGGCGATCTGCTCGGGCGAGCCGGTCAGGCCGATCATCTTGTCATGGAAGTTGTCGGCGAACTGGCCCACCACCTCGGCCGTGTCGCGGGCCGGGTCCACGGTAATGAAGACCGGCGTCGCGCTGATCCCCCGCTCGGCGAGGATGTCGACGGCCTGCGCATTCCGGGCAGAGTCCAGCGGGCAGACGTCGGGGCAGAAGGTGTAGCCGAAATAGACGATCGTCGGCTCGGTGATGACCTCGGCCTCGGTCACCGTCTCGCCGGTCTCGGAGACCAGCTCGAACGGTCCGCCGATGTCGCCGGCGACCTGGCCCTGACGGCACTGCGCCATCGCGTCGCCTGCCGGGGCGAAGAGCCCGGTGGCAAGGTAGATACCGCCGAGCAGGGCCACCACACCGACGGCCCCGCCCACCGCGATTGCTGTCCGGTTGTCCATGGCTCTGCCCCTCGATTGATCCCGTGCCCCGGCAGACATAAACAGGGGGGCACCGATCGCAAGCGGGAAAGGGCTGCGGCATATGGCCTTGGCCGAAGGAGTCGATCTCTCGGAAAACCGGCGAAGCAACTGGGTCCGGCTGCGGACGCTGGTGATCCTGCGATGGTTCGCCGTCGCGGGTCAGACCGGCGCCGTCATCATCGCGGTGCAGGGCTACGGCTTGCAGCTCGAGGTCGGGCTGATCGCAATGACCATCGGCGCCTCGGTGCTGGCGAACCTCTTCACCACCTTCCTCTATCCCGAGAACAAGCGCCTGTCGGAAACCGAGGCGATCATGATGATCGTCTTCGACATCCTGCAGCTGGGGCTGCTGCTGTTCCTGACGGGCGGTCTTCACAACCCCTTTGCCCTGCTGATGCTGGCGCCGGTGACCATCGGGGCGACGGTGCTGCCGCTGCGGTCGACCGTGGCGCTGGGCTGCCTGACGATGCTCATCATCACGCTTCTGGCGCTGTTCTACGTGCCGATGCTGTCGCCGGGTGGCCTGCCGCTGCTGCTCCCGGCGCTGTTCCGGTTCGGCTTCTGGCTGGCGCTGATGATCGGGGTGGTGTTCCTCGGCCTCTACGCCCGGCAGGTGACGGACGAAATCCACACCATGTCCGAGGCACTGGTGGCCACCCAGCTGGCCCTCGCGCGGGAACAGAAGCTGACCGACCTCGGCGGAGTGGTCGCGGCGGCGGCCCATGAACTCGGTACGCCCCTGGCGACGATCAAGCTGGTCAGCTCCGAACTGATGGAAGAGCTGTCGGACAGTCCCGACCTTGCCGAGGATGCGCGGCTGATCCGCGAACAGGCCGACAGGTGCCGCGATATCCTGCGGTCCATGGGTCGCGCCGGCAAGGACGACAAGCATCTCCAGCGTGCGCCCCTGGAAATCGTGGTCCGGGAGGCGGCCGAGCCGCACGAAAACCGGGGCAAGGCGGTTGTCATCACCCTCGTGTCCGATGACGGCGATCCGGCCCGCCAGCCTGTCATCTATCGCCGGCCCGAGGTCGTCCACGGCATCCGCAACCTGGTGCAGAATGCCGTCGACTTCGCCCACGGAACGGTGGAGGTCGAGGTCGGCTGGTCGGAGGAGCGGATCAGCCTGCGGATCACCGACGACGGGCCGGGCTTTCCCGCCCAGATGATCGGGCGGATCGGCGACCCCTTCGTGCGCGGCCGGCGCAATCCCGAGGAGGCGCAGCGACGGCCCGGGTACGAAGGGATGGGTCTCGGCCTCTTCATCGCCAAGACCCTCCTGGAGCGGACGGGCGCCACGCTCGACTTTGCCAACGGGCGCGGCGGGCCGGACCGGCGCGGCAAGGGCGCGGTGGTGCGGGTGCGTTGGCCCCGCGCCGCGCTCGACATCGGGCCGGAGGCGACCGCGGCCCTGGGTGAGAACCAGCCGATCAAGGTGTGATCCCGGCGCGCGACCCGCCTGCCCTGCGCTTAACCGGGAATTAACCATTCGCTCCGCAAGATGAAGCCTTGGGCAAACCAGCGACGGGCAAGGGGCATGCCGGAATTTGCAGAATACCTCGCCGCCGTGGTGGCAGGCTCGGCGGTCGCGGTGGCGCTTCTGGTCCTGGCCGCCACCCTGTTCGGCCGGCGGCGGCAAACCGCGCGCCAGCTTCTCGTCGAGGTGCAGGACCGGGCCGCCTTCCTGTTCGACGGCGAGGACCTGATCGACGCAACGCCCTCCGCACGGCGGCTTCTGGGCCAGGCGGCGCGGACCGGCAGCGATTGGGATCGGGTCTGTTCCGTGCTTCGCCCCACCTTTCCCGAGCTTCCGTCACAGATGGCCGGCCTGGCCGATCGGCAATGCATCTCCCTGCGCGAGGAGGGCGGTGCTCTTGCGCTCGAGGCCGAGCATTGGGACGGCCTGGTCCGTATCGTCCTTGTACCGGCCACGGACCAGGCGTCGGACCAGGTCGACACGGTGGCCATCGCGGCGATGGAGGACGAGCTCGAAACCCTGCGGACCTTGGCCGAGGACGCGCCCCAGCTGATCTGGAAGCTCGATCCATCGGGCGACATAACCTGGGCCAACCGCGCCTATCTGGACCTTGCGATGAGCAGTGGGGGCACGGCGAACGGCGAACTGCCGACCTGGCCGCCCCGGCACATCTTCGACCAGATCCGCGCCGCCCCCCTCCATGGCGAGCCGACCCGCCGCCGGGTGCCCCTCTCAGGTGTCGTCGAGAAGGAATCCGAGGTCGCCTGGTACGAGGTGACGAGCCTGCGCCGCGGGACCGAATCCGTTCACTTCGCGGTGGACGCCAACGGTGTCGTCCGCGCCGAACGGGCGCAGAGGGAATTCGTCCAGACCCTGACCAAGACCTTCGCGGATCTCAGCACCGGCCTCATGATCTTCGACCGCAGGCGGCGCCTCGTCCTGTTCAATCCGGCCTTCCTCGACATGACCGACCTGCCGATCGAGTTCCTCAGCGCCCGGCCCGTGATCCACTCGGTGCTCGACCGGATGCGCGAGTCGCGGATCCTGCCGGAGCCGAAGGATTATTCCAGCTGGCGCGACCAGATGGCGGCGCTCGAAAACGCCGCCAAGGACGGCACCTATTGCGAAAGCTGGGTCCTGCCTTCTGGACAGACCTTCCGGGTGACGGGCCGGCCCCATCCCGACGGCGCCATCGCCTTCCTGTTCGAGGACATCACCGCCGAGGTCTCTCTCACCCGCCGGTTCCGGTCGGAACTCGAATTCGGGCAGAGCGTGATCGACAACATCGAGGAGGCCGTGGTCGTCTTTTCCGCAAGCGGAACGCAGGTTGCCGCGAACAGGCACTACTGCCGGATGTGGAATGTGCCGATGCCGCAAGATCAGCTGACGGATCTGGACCTCAAGGATTCGCTGGCCCGGTGGCGCGAGGCCACAGTCCCGACCCCGGCCTGGGGCGACGTGCGTGACTTCGCGCTCGATCGGCGCGACCGGGCGGAATGGTCCGAAACGGTGCAGATGACCGACGGTCGGACTGTCGCCTGCCGCTTCGTCCCACTGGCGGGAGGGGCCACCATGGCAGCCTTCCGCCACGTCGACCGGGCCCGGGGGCAGGGAAGCGTGGACGACAGGCCGCTGCTCGGACTGGCGCGGCACGGCTGAGGCTCTTCGGGGCTTGCGGGTGCCGGCGGGGGACCTATCGTGGCGCCATGTTCCGCAGCCGCGTCCTGCCCGACCTGACCGCCACCGAGGCCTTTGCCGCCTGCATCTCGGCGCGCCTGATGGCCGGCGACACGGTCCTGCTGTCCGGCGAGATCGGAGCCGGCAAGACGAGTTTTGCGCGTGCCGTGATACGCGCCCGCATGGGAGCGGAGATCGACGTGCCCTCCCCCACCTATACGCTCGTCCAGACATACGCCGCCCGGGACGTGGAAATCTGGCACGCCGATCTGTATCGCCTCGGCGACCCGGACGAGGTCGCGGAGCTGGGCCTCGACGCCGCGCTCGGCTCGGCGATCTGCCTGATCGAATGGTCCGATCGGTTGCAGGGCGCCGGACCCGCCGGGGCCCTGTCGCTGTCCTTCGACGCCGGGGCCGAGGGACACCGCGTCACCGCGACGGGGCCCGAGGTCTGGGACAGCCGGATCGGGGCCTGCCTTGACTGATCGGGCGGCGCAGATCGACGCGGCGCTGGCCGGCACCGCATGGCGGGGCTGGGACAGGGCGGCGCTGGCCGGCGACGCCTCGCGCCGGCGGTACGAAAGGCTCTTCGGCCCCGCGGGAGAGACCCGCATCCTGATGGACGCCCCGCCCGCGGCCGTCGGGGACATCGCGCCCTTCCTGCGGATCGGCGCGCATCTGTCGAAGATCGGCCTGCGGGCGCCCCGGATCGACCACGCCGATGCAAACCTCGGCCTGATCGTGATGGAGGATTTCGGCGACGCCCTGCTTGCCACCCATCTGGTCGCCCGACCGTCGGACGAGACTGCGCTCTACACCGGGGCCGCCGAGCTTCTCGCGCATCTCCAGGCCTACACGCCGGCGCCGGGGCTTTCGGTGCTCGATCCCACGGAGGGAGTCCGGCTCGTGGTGGAGGTGGCAGAGTGGCTGCCCGGCAGCGTGAGCGAGAAGGAGACCGTCCTTGCCGAGCTCGATTTCGCCCTTCGCCGCCTGACTCCGCAGGCCTCGGTCATGGCCCTGCGCGATTTCCACGCCGAGAACCTCGTCCTGTGCGCCGACGGCGCCGGCCTTCTGCGCTTCGGTCTTCTGGACTTTCAGGACGCGGTTCTGGCGCACCCCGCCTACGACTTCGCCTCCCTCCTGCGCGACGTCCGGCGCGATGTGAGCGAGGCGGCCTCCTCGGCTGCCATCGACCGGTTCGCCACCCTGACCGGAACGACGGTCCCGGACCTTCACGCCGCGCTCGCGATCCAGGGCGTTCAGCGCAACCTGCGTATCCTCGGCGTGTTCCACAGGCTCGCGCGGCGGGACGGCAAGTCGAAATACCTCGGCTTCCTGCCTCACCTCGGACGTCTGCTGGCCCGGGACCTCAGCCATCCCGAGCTGATCGGCATCGAACGGGCCGCATCTCCTCTTCTCGACCGGGTCGCCCCCCATGACGCCTGATGCGGCGATGTTCTTCGCCGCGGGGCTGGGGACCCGGATGCGCCCCCTGACCGATGACCGCCCCAAGCCGCTCGTCCGGGTCGGCGGAGTGACCCTGCTGGACCACGCGCTGAACCTCGGCCGGGCGGCCGGACTGCGGCGCAGGGTCGTCAACGTGCACTATCGCGGTCAGATGATCCGGGATCACCTAGCCGGGCAGGACATCGCCGTTTCGGACGAGTCAGAGACGCTTCTGGACACCGGCGGCGGGCTGCGCAAGGCGTTGCCGCTGCTCGGTCCTGGGCCCGTCTTCACCATGAACACCGATGCCATATGGCAGGGGCCCAACCCCTTCGAGGTGCTTGCCGGGGCCTGGGACCCGGACCGGATGGATGCCCTCCTGCTGCTCATCCCTCCGGGCCAAGGCATCGGGCACCGGGGCGCCGGGGACTTCCGCCTCGGGCCGACCGGCGGCCTGACGCGCGGGCCGGGTCTCATCTACTCCGGGGCGCAGATCATCGCCGGGGCTGCCCTCGACCCGATCGAGGAAGACATCTTTTCGCTCAACACGGTCTGGAACGCGCTCGAGCGGGACGGTCGTCTGCACGGCGTGTCCTACTCCGGGCGCTGGTGCGATGTCGGCCGGCCCGAGAGCATTCCGCTCGCCCGGTCCCTCCTGCCCGAGTCGGACCATGTTTGAGAGGTCGGACCGCCCCCGTGTCTTCGGCCTGCCGCCCGGAACGGACTTTGCCCGCCAGGTCATCGCCGGCCTTGTCGCCCGCACCGAGGGCCAGCCCGACGCGCTGGCGAGAACCCTGATCGTGACCAACACCCGCCGCCTGCAACGGCGCATGCGCGACTGCCTGGCGGAGGGGCCGGCCCGGCTGCACCCGCGGATCCGGGTGCTGTCGGAGGTGGCGCTCGACCCGGTACCGGGGGTGCCGCTGCCCCTGCCCCCGCTCCGGCGCCGGCTCGAACTCATGCAACTGGTCAAGGCGCTGATCGCCCGCGAACCCGACATCGCGCCCGCCAGCGCCGCCTTCGACCTTGCCGACAGCCTCGCGCGTCTGTTCGAGGAGATGCATGGCGAGGGGGTCAGCCCGGCCGACGTGTCGGCGATCGAGGTCCCCGATACATCCGGCCACTGGCTGCGGACACTCAACTTCGTCGATGTGGTCGCGCGCTTCGTCGAGTCGACCGAAGCGATGCCCGATGTCGAGGCCCGGCTCCGCGCCGTTGCACTGCGGCTCGCCGATCAATGGGCCACCAGGCCCCCGGACCACCCGATCCTGCTGGTGGGGTCGACAGGGTCCCGGGGGGCCACCTCCGTCTTCATGGACGCCGTCGCGCGCCTGCCCCAGGGGGCGGTGATCCTGCCCGGATTCGACACCGACATGCCCGAACACGTCTGGTCGGGCATGGACGACCCCGCCCTCTCCGAGGACCACCCGCAATACCGGTTCCGGCACCTGATGGACCGGCTCGGTCTTTCCGCCCGCGACATCGGCCGATGGACCGCAACCGCCCCGCCGGTGCCCGCGCGCAATGCGCTGGTCTCCCTGTCCCTGCGGCCCGCCCCGGTGACCGACCAGTGGCTCGAGGAAGCCCCGCGATTGCGGGACCTCGAAACCGCCTGCGCGGACATGACCGTCGTGATCGCCGGAAGCCGCAGGGAAGAGGCCGAGGTCATCGCCCTCCGCCTTCGAAAGGCTGCGGAGGACGGTCAGTCCGCGGCTCTCGTCACGCCGGACCGTCAACTGACCCGTCAGGTGGCCGCCGCGCTCGACCGATGGGACATCGTGCCGGACGACAGCGCCGGGACGCCCCTCGCCCAGTCGCCGCCCGCACGGCTGCTCCTGCACCTGCTGGACGGGATGACCGGCTCGCTGACGGCCGAGACGCTGCTGATCGTCCTGAAACATCCGCTGGTGGCCACCGGCGGAACCGAGCGTGGCGCGCATCTCCGTCTGACCCGCGAACTCGAGCTGTGGCTTCGGCGGACGGGGGTGCCCTATCCGGACGCCGCCGCGATGCGCGAATGGGCCGCGAAGCAGGAGGCGGAGCGCATCGCCTGGGCGACCTGGGTGATCGACCTGATTGCTTCCTGGCCTGCGCCGGACGGCCAAATCGGGCTGGAACAGAGACTGACCCATCATCTCGACCTGGCCGAACGCGCCGCCGCGGGCCCCGGTGCCCCGGGCAGCGCCGAACTCTGGGCCGAGGCGGCGGGCCGCAGCGCGCTCTCCCGGATCGAGGACCTCCGCCAGCACGCCGGCGCCGCCGAGGCCCTCGATCAGACGGACTACGCCGCGCTGATCACGCGCATCCTGTCGGACGGCGAGGTCCGGGATCGGGACGCCGGCCATCCGCTGATCCGGATCTGGGGCACGCTCGAGGCACGGGTGCAGAGCGCGGACCTCGTCATTCTCGGCTCGATGAACGAAGGAATCTGGCCCGAGATCCCGGCCGCGGACCCCTGGCTGAACCGGCAGATGCGCCGGGCGGCCGGTCTTCTCCTCCCCGAACGGCGGATCGGCCTTTCGGCGCACGACTACCAGCAGGCGATGGGCGCGCGGGAGGTCTGGATCACCCGCTCCGTGCGGTCTGACGATGCGCAGACCGTGCCCTCGCGCTGGGTCAGCCGACTGACCAACCTGCTCGGCGGCCTGCCGGACAAGACGTTGCTCACCGGCATGCAGGAGCGGGGCAATGCCTGGCTGGCCACGGTTCGGGACCGGCCCCTCGATCCCGTGCCCAAGGAACGGCGGCCGTCGCCCCGCCCGCCCGACGGGGCGCGCCCGATGCGCTATTCCGTGACCGAGATCGAGGGCCTGACCCGCGATCCCTATGCTATCTACGCACGAAAGGTGCTGGGCCTGAACGCGCTGTTCCCCTTGCAGCGCGAGGCCGATGCACTGCTGCGCGGCATCGTCGTGCACGGGCTGATGGAGCGGTTCGTGCGCGAGGAACACGATCCCGCGGATCCGGCGACCCGCGCGGTATTCCTGTCCATCGCGTCCGAGGTCCTGCTGGCGACCTGCCCCTGGCCCACCGCGCGCGCGCTCTGGCTCGGCCGGATCGAACGGGTGGCGGACTGGTTCCTGATGACGGAAGTGCAGCGCCGCACGCGCGGCTGCCCCCATGCCTTCGAGGCGAAATCGGACACAGTTCTGCCCCGGTCCGGTGTCACCCTGGTCGGCAAGCCCGACAGGATAGACCGCACCCCGGCTGGCGAGGCTGTCATCTACGATTACAAGACCGGCGCTCCGCCCTCGCCCGATCAGCAGGCGGTGTTCAATCCGCAGCTTCTCCTCCTCTCCGCGATGGCCGAGCGCGGCGCCTTCGCGGACCTCGGTCCGGTGCGGACGGCCTACGCGGCCTACGTCGGACTGGGATCATCGCCGATCGAACGGCCGGCGCCGCTGGACGACCATCCGCCAGAGAGGGTCTGGCAGGAGGCGGACGACCTGATGCTGGCCTGGCAGACGCGCACCCGCGGCTTCACCGCCCGGATCGCCGCGCTGACCGACCGGGAGGAACGGGACTACGATCATCTGTCCCGCCTCGGCGAATGGGCCGTCACCGACCCGCCCGAGCCGGTGGACCTCGCATGACCGTCGCCCGCCCCATCCCCGACGAGGCCACTCGGCGCCAGATCCTCGCCGCCGATCCGGGCGATCACGTCTGGGTGTCGGCCAATGCCGGATCGGGCAAGACGCACGTGCTTGCCCAGCGGGTCATCCGGCTGCTCCTGCGTGGCGCCGAACCCTCGCGCATCCTGTGCCTCACCTACACCAAGGCTGCCGCCGCCA
>JAMWZF010000070.1:2393-11475 GCA_024304875.1 Paracoccaceae bacterium | reverse complement strand
GCGTCTTCAGCGCCTGGCTCGCCGCGATCGCGGCGAGCCAGGCGCTGAAGACGCGGGTTTCCGCGCGGGTGGTGGGGCGGCCCCGACCGTCCGGCCATGGCGGCCGATCAGCCGGTGACCTTCTTGCGGCGCAGTTCCAGCCAAGCGAGCCAGATGACGATCAGGTCGATCGCCGTCAGGACGATCAGCGCCGCATCCTGGCTGTGGTAGTATTCGTAGGTCTGGAAGACGCAGAAGCCCGCCAGCACGACAATGGACAGGACGATGGGCGTGCGGGCGCCCGAGAGCATCAGCATGGCGACGCCGAAGTTCAGCACCCCGTGGCCGAAGAGATAGGTCTGATAGAAGGTTTCGGCCCCCACCGGCAGGTCGCGGGCCCAGGCGGTGAGGAGGCCGGCCAGCCGGTCCGTCGGCGTGTCGCCGAGTTCGGACTGCGTCAGCCATTCGACCCAGCGCTGGATCGCCCCGGCAGGCGAGATCAGAAGGGCGACCCAACCGGCGAGCTGCGCCAGGCCGAGGGCCGCCTTGGTCCAGACGGTGAAGAGGTAGGCGACATGGGCCCAGCCCCGCTCTGCCGCCATCGCCGCCATGACCGGTCAGTCCTTGCCGCGGTAGGGTTCGACGTATTGCAGGGCCATGTCCCAGGGGAAGAAGATCCAGGTATCCTGGCTCACCTCGGTGACGAAGCTGTCCACCATCGGCTTGCCCTGGGGCTTGGCGTAGACCGTCGCGACATGGGCCTGCGGCATCACGCGCCGGACGACTTCCAGCGTCTTGCCGGTGTCGACGAGGTCGTCGACGATCAGCACGCCGGTGCCGTCGCCCACGACCTCCATGTCCGGGGTCTTGATGATCCGCGGCTCGGACTGGGACTGGTGGTCGTAGCTTTTCACGCTGATCGTGTCGACGGTGCGGATGTCGAGCTCGCGCGCGACGATCATCGCCGGGGCCATGCCGCCGCGGGTGATGGCGACCACGGCCTTCCAGCCGCCGCCGTCCGGCCCGTGCCCGTCGAGGCGCCAGGCGAGCGCGCGGGCGTCGCGGTGCAGCTGGTCCCAGGAGACGTGAAAGCCCTTTTCGTGCGGCAGCCGGTCGGTCATGTCAGTCGTCCTGTCCGCCCTTGTGGATGTCCGGCGCATCGACGGCCTTCATGCCGACGATGTGGTATCCGGCGTCGACGTGGTGAACCTCGCCCGTGACGCCGCTGCTGAGATCGCTGAGAAGGTAGAGCGCCGAATTGCCCACCTCCGTGGTGGTCACGTTCTTGCGCAGCGGCGAGTTCAGTTCGTTCCATTTCAGGATGTAGCGGAAGTCGCCGATGCCGGAGGCCGCCAGGGTCTTGATCGGGCCGGCGGAGATCGCGTTGACCCGGATGCCGTCCTTGCCGAGGTCCTCGGCGAGGTAGCGGACCGAAGCCTCGAGCGCGGCCTTGGCGACGCCCATGACATTGTAGTGCGGCATGACCTGCTCGGCGCCGTAGTAGGTGAGGGTCACGGCGGCGCCGCCGCGGCCCATCATCTTCTCGGCCCGCTGCATCACGGCTGTGAAGGAATAGACCGAGATGTCCATCGACATCGCGAAGTTGCCCCGCGAGGTGTCGACATAGCGGCCGCGCAGCTCGTTCTTGTCGGAAAAGCCGATGGCGTGGACGACGAAGTCGAGGCCGTCCCAGTGATCCTTGAGCCCGTCGAAGAGCCCGTCGATCGAGGCCTCGTCGGCGACGTCGCAGGGCAGGACGATGGTGCTGCCGAGCTGCGCCGCCAGCGGATCGACCCGCTTCTTCAGCGCCTCGCCCTGGTAGGAGAAGGCCAGCTCGGCCCCCGCGTCCGCCAGCGCCTTGGCAATGCCCCAGGCGATGGACTTGTCGTTTGCCAGCCCCATGATGAGCCCGCGCTTGCCCTGCATCAGTCCGGCCATGACGCTGAGGTCCCCCGTATTTCTTCTGGTTCTTCTGCCCTTTTCGGGGCGGCCCCCGCAGGCTATCTGGTTCGGAACTCTCTAGGCCATCGCCAGAGGGGCATCAAGGGAGATGGACCGCCATGAGCGACAGGACTGGCATCTTCGCCGGGGACGATCCGATGGACATCGCGCGGGCCTGGCTGACCGAGGCCGAGGCGAGCGAGATCAACGACCCGAACGCCATCGCCCTGTCGACGGTCGACGCCTCCGGCATGCCGAACGCGCGGATGGTCCTCCTGAAGGAGATCGAGGCCGCCCCGGACGGGCAGGGGGCCTTCGTGTTCTACACCAACTACGGGTCGGTGAAGGCGGCCGAGATCGAGGCCGCGGGCAAGGCGGCCTTCGTGATGCACTGGAAATCGCTGCGCCGGCAGATCCGGGTCCGCGGACTGACCTCGCGCGAGGAGGGCCCCAAGGCCGACGCCTATTACAGGTCGCGGTCGCTCAAGAGCAGGCTGGGGGCCTGGGCCTCGCGGCAGTCCGAGCCGCTGGACTCGCGCGGCACCCTGATGGCGGAAGTGGCCCGGGTGACGGCACGTCACGGCACCGATCCGGACCGCCCGCCGTTCTGGGGCGGCTTCCGGCTGACGCCTCTCGAGATCGAGTTTTGGGCTGATGGCGCCTTCCGGTTGCATGACCGTTTCCGGTGGTCGCGCGGAAGGGTGTCTGATGGGTGGGAGGTGGTGCGTTTGAACCCCTGAATTTCACGCTTCGTGAAATCGACGCCTTGAATGTCCTTTCTTTTTGGGTTTCCTCGCGATTAACATTAGTAGCCCAGGTCGGCCGGGACAGCCGACAAGGAACACGATGATAGAGAATGAAAACCAGGACGGTACGGCCGTCATTTCGGGGGTCGTGAAGTGGTTCGACCCGGCGAAGGGATTCGGCTTCGTGATCGCCGACACCGGTGGTCCGGACATCCTTCTGCATGCCAACGTCCTGCGCAATTTCGGGCAAAGCTCGATCGCGGACGGCTCCCAGATCCGGCTGACGGTGCAGAGCACGGAGCGGGGCAAACAGGCGGTCGAGGTCTTCGAGATCAAGCCGCCGGTCGGCGGGACGACCGCGGCCCTGTCCGATTTCGCCGAGCTCGACGCCGATCAACTTGCCGCGCTTCCCCTTGAACCGGCCCGCGTGAAATGGTTCGACAAGGGCAAGGGGTTCGGCTTTGCCAATGTGTTCGGCCTCGACGAGGACGTCTTCATCCACGTCGAGGTCCTGCGCCGCTGCGGCATGGCCGACCTGCAACCCGGCGAAGCGGTGGGCCTGCGCGTGATCGACGGCCGCCGCGGCCGTATGGCGGCGGAGGTACTGTCATGGGAAATGGGCTTGCGCGAGCGCGCCTCGGACTGATCGCGGGCCTGGCCGTCGCCGCCGGCGCGGCCGGCGCTGCGGGGGCGGAGACCTGCACCGAGGATGCGGTCACCGTCACCGGCGACTTCGGACAGGCACGGTTCACCGTAGAAGTGGCGGACGATTTCGAGGAGCGGGCCCGTGGCCTGATGTTCGTCGAAAGCCTGCCGACCATGGCCGCAATGCTCTTTGTCTACGAGCAGGAACAGCCCACCAGCTTCTGGATGGAGAACACGCTGATCCCTCTCGACATGATCTTCGCCGATGCCGAGGGGGTCGTCGTCCGGGTTCACGAGAACGCCGTGCCCCTGGACCGCACGGGCATTCCCAGCGGCGGGCCGGTCCGGTTCGTGCTGGAGATCAACGGCGGCATGGCGGGCCGGCTGGGCATCGACGAGGGCGACCGGCTGGTGCATCCGGCGATCGGCTGCGAGTGACCCTTTCCATTGCCGCCCGCGGGCGCTAGGAGGGCGGCACGGTCGGGGTGTGGCGCAGTCTGGTAGCGCACCTGTTTTGGGTACAGGGGGTCGTGAGTTCGAATCTCGCCGCCCCGACCACGTCTCCGGGAAGTGTCAGGTGTGACCCCGTGCCGGGCCCGGATGCATGAGGTGTGAACCCCCGCTCCTGGCACTTTTGCCAGGTGTGAACCGCGCGATCCCCCTAGATCGGCCGCCCGCCCGAGACCGCGAAGAGCTCTTCCATCGTCGCGCGCATCCGCGGGTCGGGCAGACGCACCTCGCGGACGCCGCCGGCGCGCTGGGGGACGCGGATGTAGTTGTCCGAGGTCACCAGCCAGCCGCCATCGGCCGATTCCTGCGCCACGAATCCGATGATCATCCGGGGCAGGTCCTCGACCGTTCCGTCGAACTCCAGGATCAGGCCGCCGGTCATCTCGACCGGCAGGAGCATCTCGCAGCGAATCTCGGTCGGGGTGGGGCGGACCACCTCTTCGCCCGGGCGGCTGCAGATCTCGCTGTGGGCGGCGAAAAGCTGGGCGGGGAACGCGTCGTAGACCGCCTGCGGCGCCCCCGCGGCGACCGCCCGGTCCAGACCTGCCTGCGATGTAGGCACCGCGGCGGGCATGCAGCCGGCCAGCGCCGTCAGGGCGGCAAGAACGGGCAGGGCTCGGGTCATGGCGTTGCTCCTGTGCACCGCCGAAGCGTTTCACCTCCGCCGGGTCCTGCCAAGCGATTCTCTGGCCGGCGCGGCCGAGCGTCGCGGAGCGGGCGACAGGCCGACCTTGGGTAAGCTTTTGCCGTGCCGGGGTTTTCAGATTTCCAACATCGGGCCGGCGGAAGGCGCCTCGGCCCGGTGCCCTCGCAAACAATCTGGGGATGAATCGGGGGGTATCCCTGTGCCCAAGTGCGTCAACAGAAAAAATCCCAGATTTAGCTCAAAAAGGAAGTTGACCCCCAAGGGCTGGTTGGGACAGGTTGTGCGGGCCGACCGATACGACACAACATGTAGTGCACGGACGGCACGGGACAGAGACCACGGACACTCCGGCTCTTTGGAAGCTGACGCAGCCTTGCCAAGCAGGGCCGCGGGCGGCCCTCCCGTGCCCGCCGCCAAACTGCGGGGCGTCGGGCGGCAGGTGGGGGCGCCAAAGGCGTCAATGGAACAATTCTAGGCGATCCCGGCACAGACCGGGCAAAAGGGGCGACAGATGAAGGTTGAACGCAGGTTTACCGTGGGCGGCGCGGACGCTTACGAGGGCATCGAGTTCCGCAAGACGAGTTCCGAGATCCGCAACCCCGACGGCACCATCGTGTTCAAGCTGGACAACTGCGAGATCCCCGCCGCCTGGAGCCAGGTCGCCAGCGACGTGATCGCCCAGAAGTACTTCCGCAAGGCCGGCGTTCCCAGCGAGATCGAGAAGGTCGAAGAGGCGGGCGTGCCCGAGTTCCTGTGGCGCGGCAAGCCGGCCAAGGGCGCGACGATGGGCGGCGAGACCTCGGCCCGGCAGGTGTTCGACCGGCTGGCCGGCGCCTGGGCCTACTGGGGCTGGAAGGGCGGCTATTTCACAGACGAGGAAGACGCCCGCGCCTACTACGACGAGATGCGCAACATGCTCGCCTCCCAGCGGGCCGCGCCGAACTCGCCCCAGTGGTTCAACACGGGCCTGCACTGGGCCTACGGCATCGACGGCCCGGCGCAGGGCCACCATTACGTCGACTACAAGACCGGCAAGCTGACCAAGTCGAAGTCCTCCTACGAGCACCCGCAGCCCCATGCCTGCTTCATTCAAGGGGTCAAGGATGACCTCGTGAACGAGGGCGGCATCATGGACCTCTGGGTCCGCGAGGCGCGCCTGTTCAAGTACGGCTCGGGCACGGGCACCAACTTCTCGGCCCTGCGCGGCGAGGGCGAGAAGCTTTCGGGCGGCGGCAAATCCTCGGGCCTGATGGGCTTCCTCAAGATCGGTGACCGGGCCGCCGGCGCGATCAAGTCGGGCGGCACCACCCGCCGCGCGGCCAAGATGGTGATCGTCGACGCCGATCACCCTGATATCGAGGATTTCATCAACTGGAAGGTCCTCGAGGAGCAGAAGGTGGCGAGCATCGTCGCCGGCTCCAAGATGCACGAGCAGAAGCTCTCCGGCATCTTCGCGGCGATCAAGAGCTGGGACGGCGATCTTGAGGGTGCCACCGATCCGGCCAAGAACCCGCAGCTGAAGGCGGCCATCCGCGAGGCCAAGAAAGTCTCGATCCCGGAAACCTACGTCAAGCGCGTGCTGGACTACGCCAAGCAGGGCTACACCGCGATCGAGTTCCCGACCTACGACACCGACTGGGATTCGGAAGCCTACAATTCCGTCTCGGGCCAGAACTCCAACAACTCGATCCGGGTCACCGACGCCTTCCTCAAGGCGGTGAAGAACGACGAGGACTGGCACCTCATCAGCCGCATCAACGGCGAGGTGGCCAAGACCATCCGCGCCCGCGACCTGTGGGAGAAGGTCGGCCACGCCGCCTGGGCCTGCGCCGATCCCGGCATCCAGTTCCACGACACCGTCAACGCCTGGCACACCTGCCCCGCGGACGGCGAGATCCGGGGCTCCAACCCCTGCTCGGAATACATGTTCCTGGACGACACGGCCTGCAACCTGGCCTCGATGAACCTGCTGACCTTCTTCGATGACGGGCAGTTCGCGGTCGAGGATTACATGCACGCGACGCGCCTGTGGACCATGACGCTGGAGATCAGCGTGATGATGGCGCAGTTCCCGTCGAAGGAAATCGCCCAGCTCAGCTACGACTTCCGGACCCTCGGCCTCGGCTACGCCAACATCGGCGGCCTGCTGATGAACATGGGCTTCTCCTACGACAGCGACGAGGGCCGCGCCCTCTGCGGCGCCCTGACCGCGATCATGACCGGCGTGGCCTACGCCACCTCGGCCGAGATGGCCGGTGAGCTGGGCGCCTTCGCCGGCTACGAGCGCAACCGCGAGCACATGCTCCGTGTCATCCGCAACCACCGGAACGCCGCCTATGGCGCGACCGAGGGCTACGAGGGGCTGGCGGTGAAGCCGGTCGCCCTCGACCACGCCAACTGCCCCGATGCCCGTCTGGTGGACATCGCCATGTCCGCCTGGGACGAGGCGCTGCGCCTCGGCGAGAAGCACGGCTACCGCAACGCCCAGACCAGCGTGATCGCCCCCACGGGCACCATCGGCCTCGTCATGGACTGCGACACCACCGGCATCGAGCCCGACTTCGCCCTGGTGAAGTTCAAGAAGCTGGCCGGTGGCGGCTACTTCAAGATCATCAACCGGTCCGTCCCCGCGGCGCTGGAAAAGCTGGGCTACGGTCCCGCCCAGATCGAGGAGATCATCGCCTACGCCGTCGGTCACGGCAGCCTCGGCAACGCGCCGGGCATCAACCACACCGCGCTGATCGGCCACGGCTTCGGCCAGCCCGAGATCGACAAGATCGAGGCGGCCCTCGGCCAGGCCTTCGACATCAAGTTCGTCTTCAACCAGTGGACCCTGGGCGAGGAGTTCTGCACCCGGACCCTCGGCATCCCGGCCGAGAAGCTGAACGATCCGGGCTTCGACCTGCTGAAGCACCTCGGCTTCTCCAAGGCCGACATCGCGGCGGCGAACGACCACGTCTGCGGGACGATGACGCTGGAAGGCGCGCCGTACCTGAAGGACGAGCACCTGAGCGTCTTCGACTGCGCCAACCCCTGTGGCAAGAAGGGCAAGCGGTTCCTGTCGGTGAACAGCCACATCACCATGATGGCCGCGGCCCAGTCGTTCATCTCGGGCGCGATCTCCAAGACGATCAACATGCCCAACGACGCCACGATCGAGGACTGCCAGGCGGCCTACGAGCTGTCCCACGCCCTCGGCGTGAAGGCCAACGCGCTCTACCGGGACGGCTCCAAGCTGTCGCAGCCGCTGGCCGCGGCGCTGATCGAGGACGACGACGAGGCGGCCGAGATCCTGGAGAGCGGGTCGCAGCAGGAAAAAGCCACCGTCCTCGCCGAGAAGATCGTCGAGAAGATCGTCATCAAGGAGGTCATGCGCGACCACGAGCGCAAGAAGATGCCGCACCGCCGGCGGGGCTACACCCAGAAGGCCGTCATCGGCGGGCACAAGGTCTACCTGCGCACCGGGGAGTACGAGGACGGCAACCTCGGCGAGATCTTCATCGACATGCACAAGGAAGGCGCCGGCTTCCGCGCGATGATGAACAACTTCGCCATCGCGGTCTCGGTCGGCCTGCAGTACGGGGTCCCGCTGGAGGAGTTCGTCGACGCCTTCACCTTCACCAAGTTCGAACCGGCCGGGATGGTGCAGGGGAACGACAGCATCAAGAACGCGACCTCGATCCTCGACTACATCTTCCGCGAGCTGGCCGTGTCCTACCTCGACCGGACCGACCTGGCCCACGTCAAACCCGAAGGCGTCGCCTTCGACGACATTGGCCGCGGCGAGGACGAGGGCGTGCGCAACTTCAACAAGGTGCCCGACTCGGGCGGCTCCAGCCCGCTGGAAGTCCTCCGGCAGGTGGCCTCGTCGGGATACATCCGCAAGCGGGTGCCCGAGGGCCTGGTGGTCCTGCAGGGCGGCCAGTCCGGCGCCCTGGCCCTGAACGGGGCAGGGGACCCGGTCGCCACGCTCGAGACGCTGGTGCCCGAAGTGGCGGACGTGACGGTGGGCAAGGCGACGGTCTCCTCGGGGACATCCACCTCCGCCAGCGCCCTCACCGCCCGCGACAAGGCCCGGATGCAGGGCTACGAGGGCGACCCCTGCGGCGAGTGCGGGAACTACACGCTGGTCCGCAACGGGACCTGCATGAAGTGCAACACCTGCGGGGGGACCTCGGGGTGTAGCTGAGAAGATTGAGAGTTGGGGGAAGGTGTTGCAGCACCTCCCCCCGGCTTGCCCAAGCCGGAAGCTGTGCAGGCGAGGGCGAAACCTAATCGGTCCAATGAGGACCTAGCGATAGGAGAGAACACGACTGACTTGGGTCATCAACGCCGCACAGCGTTACCCACAGAAGCGCCACCAGATTTCTGCTCGCCCTGTGGATTGATCTTGAAAGGAGGTGATTTCGTTGCCTCGCAAGTCGAACTCAGAAGTGACAAGCAAGCGCGCTGCATCAGCCGCTAGCAAAGTCCTTCGATCAAAGAGTTCCTCGAAAGCTGCCAAGACTGCGGCAGCGTCGGCGCTCACTCAGCGACCGAACCGGGGAAAGAAGTAAGATGACTGCGAAGCGGCTAGGCCGCGGTTGCAGTTAAAGGTTACGAGGCGGGGGCGCCC
>JAMWZF010000070.1:0-2383 GCA_024304875.1 Paracoccaceae bacterium | reverse complement strand
CGGGTGCGCCCGCCTCGGCCGCTGTCCAGGCCGCAGGCAGAAACTACCGGGCGGTTAAAATAAGCGAGCTTGGAGAGCGAAACTCAGGGGGGCCTTCGGGTCCCCCTTTCTTCTTTTGCGGGCGAGGGCGGGCCGTCAGGGGATGTCGAATCCTTCTGGCGCCAGCTCGAACCCCTCGAAGCGGAAGCCGGGGCTGACGGTACAGCCGACCAGCGTCCAGTCGCCCCTCGTCGCCGCCGCCTGCCACCAGTCCCTGGGGACGATCACTTGCGGGCGCTCTCCGGCGGCGAGGTCCGGGCCGAGGCGGCGCGTCTCGGCCGGGCCGGCCTCGGTCTCGGCCAGCCGCAGGTCCATCGGCGCACCGGCGTAGAAGTGCCAGATTTCCGTCGAATCCACCCGGTGCCAATGGCTGCGCTCGCCCGCCTTCAGCAGGAAGTAGATGCAGGTTCCGGCAGGTCGTCCGCCCCCGTCCGCCACCCAGGTCTGGCGGTAGTGCCCGCCCTCGGGATGGGGAGAAAGGTCAAGCATTTCAATGATCTGGTCGGCCGTCATGAATGCACTCTGCGCCGGGGATGACGCGGGCGCAAGTCGCCCGCCGGCAGATTGCCGCCACATGCCCTCGACAATCCTTAACGCTCCTCTAGGTTCCCCCTCAGCAAAGCCCGGGCAGGACGCCCGGTTGGGGAACGAACTAGGAGACGACCACAATGACCACCTGGAAACTTGCCATTCCCGCGAGCGCCGTTCTGCTGCTGGGCGCCTGCCAGCCCATGAGCAACGAGGCCCGCGTCGTCGCCGGCACCGCGGGCGGCGCCGCCGCTGGCCTGATCGCGGCCGACATCCTCGAGGCCGACGACGACTGGCGCCTGATCGCCGCCCTGGCCGGCGCCGCCGCCGGCACCGTGGTGGCCCAGAACAACAACACCGGCAACTGCGCCTACGCCCGCGGCGACGGCACCTACTACACGGCTCCGTGCCCGGCGTAAGCCACTCTCAGAGTTCAGGAAAACGCCCGTCGGTTCGCTCCGGCGGGCGTTTTTCGTTGCGCTCAGCGCAGGATCGACCGCCCGGCGTAGACCGCCGTCTCGCCGAGGGCTTCCTCGATGCGGATCAGCTGGTTGTACTTCGCCAGCCGGTCGGAGCGGGCGAGCGAGCCGGTCTTGATCTGACCGCAGTTGGTGGCGACGGCGAGGTCGGCGATGGTGCTGTCCTCGGTCTCGCCCGAGCGGTGGGACATGACGTTGGTGAACCGGGCGCGGTGGGCCATGTCGACCGCCGTCAGCGTCTCGGTCAGCGAGCCGATCTGGTTGACCTTGACCAGCATGGAGTTGGCGCAGCCCCTGGCGATGCCGTCCGCCAGACGGGCCGGGTTGGTGACGAAGAGGTCGTCGCCGACCAGCTGCACCTTGCTTCCCAGCTTGTCGGTCAGGGCCTTCCAGCCGTCCCAGTCGTCCTCGGACATGCCGTCCTCGATCGAGATGATGGGATAGTCGTTCACGAGGGCGGCGAGGTAGTCGACGTTCTCCTCGCTCGACAGGGTTTTCCCTTCTCCGGCAAAGACATAGGAGCCGTCCTTGTAGTATTCCGTCGCGGCGCAATCGAGGGCGAGGTAGATATCCTCGCCGGGGCGGTAGCCGGCCTTCTCGACGGACTTCAGGATGAAATCGAGCGCCTCGCGGGTGGAGCCGAGTTCCGGCGCGAAGCCGCCCTCGTCGCCGAGGCCGGTGGACATGCCGGCGGCGGACAGCTCCTTCTTCAGCGTGTGGAACACCTCGGAGCCCATGCGCACCGCCTCGGCCACCGTCTCGGCGGCGACGGGCATGATCATGAATTCCTGGATGTCGATCGGGTTGTCGGCATGCTCGCCCCCGTTGATGATGTTCATCATCGGGACGGGCAGGGTGCGGGCCGAGGTGCCGCCGACATAGCGGTAGAGCGGCTGCATGGTGAACTCGGCCGCGGCCTTGGCGCAGGCGAGCGACACGCCGAGGATGGCGTTGGCGCCGAGGCGGCCCTTGTTGGGCGTGCCGTCCAGTTCGATCATCGCGCCGTCGATGGCGACCTGCTCGGTGGCGTCGAAGCCGAGGAGGGCATCCGCGATCTCTCCGTTCACCGACTCGACGGCCTGAAGCACGCCCTTGCCGAGGAACCGGCCTTTGTCGCCGTCCCGCTTCTCCACCGCCTCGTGCGCGCCGGTGGAGGCGCCCGAGGGCACGGCGGCGCGGCCCATGGAGCCGTCCTCGAGCGTGACGTCGACCTCGACCGTGGGGTTGCCCCGGCTGTCGAGGATTTCGCGGGCGTGGATGTCGATGATCGTGCTCATGGGGCCGTCCTTCTTGGGGTGGTGGCGCTATCAGGTCGTCCGGTGCCGTATACCGGCTCC
>JAMWZF010000007.1:19157-25475 GCA_024304875.1 Paracoccaceae bacterium | reverse complement strand
AGGTCAAGACCCGGTCCGAGACCAGCTACTCGACCAAGAAGATCTATCGCCAGAAGGGCACCGGCGGCGCACGCCACGGTGACCGGAACGCGCCGATCTTCCGCAAGGGCGGTATCTACAAGGGTCCGACCCCGCGCGACCACGGCCACGAGCTGACCAAGAAGTTCCGCAAGCTGGGCCTGCGCCATGCGCTCTCGGCCAAGCTGAAGGCGGGCGAGCTGGTCGTCATCGAGGCCGCCGAGGCCGCCGAGGCCAAGACCGGTGCCCTGGCCAAGCAGCTGGGCAAGCTGGGCTGGAAGCGCGCCCTCGTCATCGACGGCGCCGAGGTGAACGACAACTTCGCCAAGGCCGCCCGGAACATCGCCAACCTGGACGTGCTCCCCTCGATGGGCGCCAACGTCTACGACATCCTGAAGTCGGACACCCTCGTCCTGACCAAGGCCGGTGTCGAAGCTCTGGAGGCTCGCCTGAAATGAGTGCCAAGGCAGAACATTACGACGTGATCCGCAAGCCGCTGATCACCGAGAAGTCGACCATGGCCTCCGAGGCCGGCGCGGTGGTCTTCGAGGTGTCCATCGACGCCAACAAGCCGCAGATCAAGGAGGCCGTCGAGGCCCTGTTCGGCGTCAAGGTGAAGGCGGTGAACACCTCCATCACCAAGGGCAAGGTCAAGCGGTTCCGCGGCCAGCTCGGCCGTCGGTCCGACGTCAAGAAGGCCTATGTCACCCTCGAAGAGGGCAACACCATCGACGTGACCACCGGTCTCTGACCGCGGCCAGATCGCAGACATGAAAAGAGCCCCGCCGGTCCGGCGGGGCTCTTTGACATTCTGGCCCGGAGGCCGCCGGAGGGATCCTCAGCCGCCCGTCTTGTCCGCCGCGGCGGCTGCCTTGCCGTTCGAGCCGTTGTTCGACAGCGCTTCCCACCCGCGGTCGGCGTTGCCCGAGCTGTTCTCCGTCGACAGGCGGGCCGGATCGGCGACCTGGCGGTGGTTGGCCTGGGCGGCGGACGCGCCGGCGACGATGAGCGCGGTGGCGATGATTGCAAGCTTCTTCATGATAGTCTCCCTTGTCGTGCGGACCGGAGCGATCCCGCGAGGCGGGCGCTTTTGTCAGGGCGTGGTCGGTCCGCTTGGCCGCGCCCACGGACCATCCGGACCCAGTGCCGGATCGACCGATGGGCACAGTCACGCAGGGGCTGCCTTGGGAGTTTCGCGGGTCGCGCGACCGTCGGCAGAGACCCGCCGGCCCCGGTAAGGAGACGGCGGGTCGGAGCCGGGCAGGGACCTCGGCTCAGAGGCTCTCTGCGTGGGTCTTGTAGTTGTTCAGTATCGCCTGCCAGCCGCCGCGCTGCATCTCGATGTCGTTCTCGGTTTCCGCATCGAAGGTGGTGGTGACGAGGGTGCCCTCGTCCGTGTCCTCGAAGGTCGTCGTGACAGCGCGGCCGTCGTCGAGGACATAGGTCAGGCTCTGCTCCTGCGTCACCTGTTCGTAGGTTCCTTCGAAATCGAACCCGAAGGAGCCGTCCTTGGCCTCCATCCGGCTTTTCAGCTTGCCGCCGACCTGAAGGTCGTTCGTGGCCGAGGGGCAATGCCAGCTGTCGTCGGCGAAGTTCCACTGGGTGATGTGATCGGGGTCCGTGAAGGCGGCCCAGGCGGTGCCGCGCGGGGCGTGGACGAGGGCGTCGATGGTGATCTGTTCGGCGGGCATGTCAGGGTCCTTTCGAGAGTTCACTTGGAGGTAAGGTCGGCCAGAAGGGCATCGAGGCGGTCGAGAGTGCTGCCGATCCCGGCCTCCATCCCCATGTCGATGACCGCCTGCAGGTCCTCGGCACTGGCGTATTGGGTGACGGTCGTCACGGTCGTGACCTCCCCGTCCTCGAACTGCATGTCGACGGTGGAGCGGGGCATGTCGGGGTTCACCCCGCCCTCCGGATCGCTGAACCCGTCCAGCGTGATGATCCGGCTCTCGGGCGTGATGGTCTGGTAGTCGAACCGGCTCCAGTATGTGTCGCCCTCGGGCATGGTCATGGAGAAGTGCCAGTGGCCGCCTTCCCGGAAGTCCATGTGGGCCGTCTTGGCCGTCAGCGGCTCGGGCGCGAACCAGCGGTCCAGCAGCTCGGGCCGGCTGTAGCAGGCCCAGACGGTGGAGCGGGGGGCCGCGAACTCGCGCACCATGCGGATCTGGTTGGTCTGCATGTCGGCGGCGAAGGTGTAGCGCAGGTCAGTCTTTGTCATTTTCGGTGTCCTTGGTGAGTTCGGCGAGAAGCTCGTCGAGTTGGTCGTAGCGGCTTTTCCATTGCTCCCGCTGCTCGCGGAACCAGTCTTCTGCGGCGGCCAGCCGGTCCTCCTGCAGGGTGCAGGTGCGGACCCGGCCGACCTTCTCGGTGCCGATGAGGCCGGCCTCCTCGAGCACGGTGATGTGCTTGAGAAAGGCGGGCAGGCCCATCGGGAAGGGCGCGGCAAGGTCGCTGACCGAGGCCGGGCCCTGGCCCAGCCGGGCCACCACGGCCCGGCGGGTGGGATCCGCGAGGGCGTGGAAGAGGGGGTCGAGGTGGGTGCTTTGGTTCTCCATGTGGTGAAGTAATGGGGTGAGTCGATAGTTCTGTCAATGGTAAAGTATTGCCCCGTGGCGCGACCAGCGAGATCCACCGAGACCGATGGCCCTTGACCAGACGGGCGCACTTTCCTAGAAGCCCCCATCCGCAAAGCCCCGGATTCGTCCGGGGCTCTGTTTTTGGTCGCAAGACCACACGAACCGGGGACCTTCGGGGCCCTTCACCACATAGGCGGACGGGGAACGCTCCGGACCGCCGCAGAGCAAACGGAAGAAGCTAACATGGCACTCAAGTCGTACAAGCCGACGACGCCGGGCCAGCGTGGGCTGGTGCTGATCGACCGTTCGGAGCTTTGGAAAGGCCGCCCCGTGAAGGCCCTCACCGAGGGTCTGAACAAGAAGGCAGGCCGGAACAACACCGGACGGATCACCCTGCGTCGTCGTGGCGGGGGCGCGAAGCGTCTCTACCGCATCGTCGATTTCAAGCGGACCAAGTTCGACGTCGAAGCCGTCGTCGTCCGCATCGAATACGACCCCAACCGCACCGCCTTCATCGCGCTGGTCCAGTACACCGACGGTGAGCAGGCCTACATCCTCGCCCCCCAGCGGCTCGCCGTGGGTGACAAGGTCGTCGCCGGCTCCAAGGTCGACATCAAGCCCGGCAACGCGATGCCCTTCATGGGCATGCCGATCGGCACGATCGTCCACAACATCGAGCTGAAGCCCGGCAAGGGCGGCCAGATCGCGCGCGCCGCGGGCACCTACGCCCAGTTCGTCGGCCGTGACGGCGGCTACGCCCAGATCCGCCTGTCCTCGGGCGAGCTGCGCATGGTCCGCCAGGAATGCATGGCCACCGTCGGCGCCGTGTCCAACCCGGACAACAGCAACCAGAACATCGGCAAGGCGGGCCGCAACCGGCACAAGGGCTGGCGCCCGGCCGTCCGCGGTGTCGTCATGAACCCCATCGACCACCCGCACGGCGGTGGCGAGGGCCGGACCTCGGGTGGCCGCCACCCGGTCACGCCCTGGGGCAAGCCGACCAAGGGTGCCCGCACCCGTGACAAGAACAAGGCGTCGCAGAAGCTCATCCTCCGCTCGCGTCACGCCAAGAAGAAAGGGCGCTAAGAATGTCCCGTTCCGTCTGGAAAGGCCCCTTCGTCGACGCTTACGTCCTGAAAAAGGCCGAAGCGGCGCGCGACAGCGGCCGCAACGACGTGATCAAGATCTGGTCCCGCCGTTCCACCATCCTGCCCCAGTTCGTGGGCCTCACCTTCGGTGTCTACAATGGCCAGAAGCATATCCCGGTGAACGTCTCCGAGGACATGATCGGCCAGAAGTTCGGTGAATACTCGCCGACGCGGACCTACTACGGTCACGCCGCCGACAAGAAAGCGAAGCGGAAGTAAGTCATGGGCAAGGAAAAGAACCCCCGCCGCGTGGCCGACAACGAAGCGATGGCCAAGACCCGCATGCTTCGGACCAGCCCGCAGAAACTCAACCTCGTCGCCGCCCTGATCCGGGGCAAGAAGGTGGACAAGGCCCTCAGCGATCTGACCTTCTCCAAGAAGCGCATCGCCGAGGACGTCAAGAAGTGCCTTCAGTCCGCCATCGCCAATGCCGAGAACAACCATAACCTCGATGTCGACGAGCTTGTCGTGGCCGAGGCCTATGTCGGCAAGAACCTGACCATGAAGCGCGGTCGCCCGCGGGCCCGTGGCCGGTTCGGCCGGATCGTGAAGCCGTTTTCGGAACTCACCATCAAGGTGCGTCAAGTCGAGGAGCAAGCCTAATGGGTAACAAGGTCAATCCCGTCGGAATGCGCCTGCAGGTGAACCGCACCTGGGACAGCCGCTGGTATGCCGACACCAAGGACTACGGCGATCTGCTGCTCGAGGATCTGAGGATCCGCGACTTCATCAAGAAGGAATGCAAGCAGGCCGGCGTCAGCCGTGTGATCATCGAGCGCCCGCACAAGAAGTGCCGGGTCACGATCCACACCGCCCGTCCCGGCGTCATCATCGGCAAGAAGGGCGCGGACATCGAGACGCTCCGCAAGAAGCTGGCCAAGATGACGGACAGCGAGCTGCACCTCAACATCGTCGAGGTCCGCAAGCCCGAGCTGGACAGCGCGCTGGTCGGCGAGAGCATCGCCCAGCAGCTGGAGCGCCGGGTGTCCTTCCGCCGCGCCATGAAGCGTGCGGTGCAGAACGCCATGCGCATGGGTGCCCTGGGCATCCGGGTGAACCTCGCCGGCCGTCTCGGCGGCGCCGAGATCGCCCGGACCGAATGGTACCGCGAGGGCCGCGTGCCCCTGCATACCCTGCGGGCCGATATCGACTACGCCCACACCGAGGCGATGACTCCCTACGGGATCATCGGCATCAAGGTGTGGATCTTCAAAGGCGAGATCATGGACCACGATCCCAGTGCCCGTGATCGCAAAGCCCAGGAGCTGCAGGACGGCCCGGCCCCCCGTGGCGCCGGCGGCGGCCGCCGCTAAGGAGTAGATCAGATGCTGCAACCAAAGCGTACAAAGTTCCGCAAGGCCCACAAGGGCCGGATCAAGGGTCTGGCCAAAGGCGGCTCGGACCTGAACTTCGGCACCTTCGGCCTCAAGGCTCTTGAGCCCGAGCGGGTCACCGCCCGCCAGATCGAAGCCGCCCGCCGGGCCATGACGCGTCACATGAAGCGTCAGGGCCGGGTCTGGATCCGGATCTTCCCGGACCTGCCGGTCACCTCCAAGCCGATCGAGGTTCGGATGGGTAAAGGTAAGGGGTCGGTCGACTTCTGGGCCTGCAAGGTCAAGCCGGGCCGGATCATGTTCGAGATCGACGGCGTGAACGAAGACACCGCCCGCGAGGCCCTGCGCCTGGCCGCGATGAAGCTGCCGATCAAGACCCGCACCGTGGTCCGCGAAGACTGGTGAGCCCGGCGTTTCGCTTGCGAAACGCCGAGTGCGCGGCAGTCGTTTGCGCGAAGCGGAAACGATGAGAGCGCACACCGGTGAAATTCGAGAACCCCCGCCCCACCCGGCGGGGGTTTTCTTTTTGGAGGGCAGCGTGGGTCACGACCCACCTCACCCAGCCGGGTCGCTCGTGAGGTGAGTCTCGACCCACCCGGCGACGCGGTTTCGAAACCGCGACCATGCGCCTTGGGCAGCGTTCCCCCTCACCCCCGCACCGGCCAGATCGTCGCCATCCCCGACTCGAACCGCGCCCAGGTCATCGTCGCCGCGTTGCCGGCGTGGCCGTGGTAGTAGCTCCGCCCGTTCGGCAGCGGCAGGCCGGCCCAGATGCGGGCGAGGTTGCGCATGAAGGTGACCCGATCGAGTTCACCCGCGTCGAAGGCGGAGAGCCCCGCATCCTCCAGCAGGACCAGCGCCAGGGCGTCCTGCACGCCTGGCGTGAACCGGGTCTCGGGCCCGAACCCGCGTTCGCGCGCGACGCGGCGCAGGGTCGGGGGGATGAACTGGTAGCGCCCGATGGCATGGGACTGGCCGGGGGTGGCGGCGATGCAGGCGTAAATCTCGCCCAGGGTCATCTGGGTCGGTGGCTTGCCCGGCCGGATCCGCGCCCCGTATTGCACCGCGTCGTAGCCTGCGGGCCCGGCCTCGGCGAGGGCGATCAGGGCGAGCAGCCGGTCGATGGGCGTGTGCCCGGTGCCGAGGTGGATCGGTGCGCTGCGCGCCGGCGCGGTTCGTCCCGGCCGGTCCGGCATCGGCGCGAAGAGGCCGGTCGGGCCGCCGAAGAGGCTCGGCACCGCC
>JAMWZF010000007.1:16206-19147 GCA_024304875.1 Paracoccaceae bacterium | reverse complement strand
CCGCCGGTCCGGCGGGCGCTGGCGGCTCGGCCGGGGTCCGGATCACCGCCGCCCGCGTCAACCCCGGTCCGGCGGCGAACAGAGAGCCGTTCTGCGCCGCCGCCCCGCCGGCGGCCCACAGCCACAGCATTGCCCATAGGATTCGCGCCATTCTGGCCCTGCCTCGATTGCTCGGGGCAGGGATGGGGCAAAAAGGTTGCCGTCAGGTTTCCCGCGGCGGCCGGTCTAGACCCACTTGTAATTGAATGAGACCGAAATCCTGTCGTCCTCGGACATGTTCATCGGCACTTCGTGCCGCAGCCAGCTTTCCCAGAGCAGGACGTCGCCCACCTTGGGCGCGGCGTAGATGAATGTGCGCAGATCCTCCCGCGCGCCCTTTTTCCGGGGCGGGGCGGCCATCATCCGGGCGGATCGGGGGTCTTCCAGCTTCAGGGCCGAGGCGCCGTCCGGCATGGCGACATATGTGGTTCCGGAGATCACCGAATGGGGGTGCAGATGCGACGAGTGGGTACCACCTTCGGGCAGGATGTTGATCCAGATGTCCTCAAGCACCAGTTTTCCCTCGCCGAGGTCGAACTCGAGGTCCTCGGCGAAAGCCGTTACATGGGCGTCGAGGGCCTTCACCACCTCGGCGAAGATCGGGAACCGCCAGGGCAGGTCGGTGAGGGAGGCATAGGAGGTGTAGCCGGGATAGCCGTTCTGCTCGCACCACTCCTGGCCGGCCTCGTCGTCCTCGGCGATGGCGTAGCAGGAGGCCAGCAATTCGTCCTGATCCACGCCGCCGAGGGGCGCGCGGTAGAGGCGGGTGACGAAGAGGGAGGAGATGTCGGGCATGGGACGTGCCTTTCGCAGGGATTGGGTGGGTTGAAACCCACCTCACGGGCGGGTGCAACACAAAGGTGAGGCGAGTCCGGGTCCACAACGGGCCGAACCGGGGCAAAGGGGGTTGCCACACTCCTTGCATCCCCCTATACGCGCCACTTCACCACCCTCCACCGGGAATCAGGGTGACTTTGCCATGCTGGCAGGGGCCCTCCGGTGATGTTGAAAGGAACAGGCGAGATGAACGCCCACGAACTTCGTGACAAGACGCCGGACCAGCTCCGGGACGAGCTTGTCGGCCTCAAGAAGGAGGCCTTCAACCTTCGCTTCCAGCAGGCCACCAGCCAGCTGGAAAACACCGCCCGGATGCGCCAGGTCCGCCGTGACGTCGCCCGGATCAAGACCGTTCTGAACGAAAAGGCCGCAGCGGCCGCCAATGCGGAGGCCAACTGATGCCCAAGCGTATCCTTCAAGGCACCGTCACCTCGAACCAGAACGCCCAGACCGTCACGGTCCTGGTCGAGCGTCGGTTCAAGCACCCGCTGCTGCAAAAGACCGTCCGGAAGTCCAAGAAGTACCGGGCCCACGACGAGAACAACCAGTTCAACGTCGGCGATATCGTCCGTATCCAGGAATGTGCGCCGAAGTCGAAGACCAAACGCTGGGAGGTGGTCGCTCAGGTCTGAGCCACCACACCCGGTTTGATCGAAACCCTGGGGAGAAGGCCACAGGAGCCCCCCAAAGGTCGGGAGAAACCTAAATGATCCAGATGCAGACCAATCTGGATGTCGCTGACAATTCCGGAGCCCGGAAGGTTCAGTGCATCAAGGTCCTCGGCGGTTCGCACCGTCGATACGCCTCGGTCGGCGACATCATCGTCGTCTCCGTCAAGGAAGCCATCCCGCGCGGCCGCGTGAAGAAGGGCGACGTCCGCAAGGCCGTCGTCGTGCGCACCGCCAAGGAAGTCCGCCGCGACGATGGCACCGCGATCCGCTTCGACGGCAACGCCGCCGTGATCCTCAACAACAACAACGAACCCGTCGGTACCCGTATCTTCGGACCGGTGGTTCGCGAGCTGCGCGCGAAGAACTTCATGAAGATCATCTCGCTCGCTCCGGAGGTGCTCTGATGGCAGCCAAACTGAAGAAGGGTGACAAGGTCGTCGTCCTGGCCGGCAAGGACAAGGGCAAGACCGGCGAGATCTCGTCCGTCGATCCCAAGGCCGGCAAGGCCGTCGTCGATGGCGTGAACATCGCCATCCGCCATACCCGCCAGTCCCAGACGTCCCAGGGCGGCCGGATCCCGAAAGCGGTTCCGATCGACCTGTCCAACCTCGCCATCGTCGATGGCAACGGCAAGGCGTCCCGCGTCGGCTTCCGGGTGGAAGACGGCAAGAAGGTCCGCTTCTACAAGACCACCGGGGAGGCGATCTGATGCTCGACACCGCGAATTACACCCCCCGCCTCAAGGCCCAGTTCCGCAAGGACATCAAGCCGGCCATGAAGGAAGAGTTCGGTTACTCGAACGACATGATGATCCCGCGCCTGGACAAGATCGTCCTGAACATCGGCTGCGGCGCCGAGGCCGTGCGGGATTCCAAGAAGGCCAAGTCGGCCCAGGACGACCTGAGCGCCATCGCCGGCCAGAAGGCCGTCGTGACCAAGGCCCGCAAGTCGATCGCCGGCTTCCGCGTCCGCGAAGAGATGCCGCTGGGCGCCAAGGTGACCCTGCGGGGCGACCGGATGTACGAATTCCTGGACCGCCTGATCACCATCGCGATGCCCCGCGTCCGCGACTTCCGCGGAGTTCCGGGCACCTCCTTCGACGGCCGCGGCAACTACGCCATGGGCCTGAAGGAGCACATCGTGTTCCCCGAGATCAACTTCGACAAGGTCGACGAAGTCTGGGGGATGGACATCATCATCTGCACCACGGCCAAGACCGATGCAGAAGCCAAAGCGCTGTTGAAGCATTTCAACATGCCGTTCAACAGCTAAGGGGATTTGGACTTATGGCCAAGAAATCCATGATCGAACGCGAAAAGAAGCGCCAGCGCCTGGTCGAGCAGTACGCCGCCAAGCGGGCCGCGCTCAAGGCAATCGCGACTGACCAAGACCTG
>JAMWZF010000007.1:0-16196 GCA_024304875.1 Paracoccaceae bacterium | reverse complement strand
AAGCCGATGGAAGAGCGGTTCAAGGCGCGCCTGGAACTGGCGAAACTGCCCCGCAACTCCTCGCCCACCCGGCTTCACAACCGCTGCCAGCTGACCGGCCGCCCGCATGCGTATTACCGCAAGCTCAAGGTCAGCCGGATCGCGCTGCGGAACCTCGGCTCCAACGGCCAGATTCCCGGCCTCGTGAAATCCAGCTGGTAAGGGAGGGCAGATGATATGAACGATCCTATCGGCGATATGCTCACCCGCATCCGCAACGGCCAGCAGCGCGGCAAGTCCACCGTCCAGACCCCGGCGTCCAAGCTGCGGGCCTGGGTGCTCGACGTGCTGACGAACGAAGGCTACATCCGCGGCTACGAAGAGACCAAGACCGTCGAGGGCCACCCGGCCTTCGAGATCTCCCTCAAGTACTACGAGGGCACCCCGGTCATCCGCGAACTGAAGCGCGTCTCCAAGCCGGGCCGCCGCGTCTACATGGGCGTGAAGGACATCCCGTCGGTCCGTCAGGGCCTTGGTGTCTCGATCGTCTCCACCCCCAAAGGTGTCATGTCCGACGCCGCCGCGCGTTCCCAGAACGTGGGTGGCGAGGTCCTCTGCACTGTCTTCTAAGGGAGCCGCAAGCAATGTCTCGAATTGGTAAAAGACCGGTCGAACTGCCCAGCGGCGTCACCGCGACGGTGTCGGGCCAGACCATCGAAGTGAAGGGGCCGAAAGGCACCCGCACCTTCAACGCGACCGACGACGTGACCCTCAAGGTCGAGGACAACGTCGTGAAGGTGGAGCCGCGCGGCAAGTCCAAGCGCGCCCGCCAGCAGTGGGGCATGTCCCGCACCATGGTGCAGAACTGCGTCACCGGCGTGACCGAGGGCTTCAAGAAAGAGCTCGAGATCCAGGGCGTCGGCTACCGGGCCCAGATGCAGGGCAACACCCTGAAGCTGAACCTCGGCTATTCGCACGACGTGGACTTCGAGGTCCCCGCCGGCGTGACCGTGACCGCCCCCAAGGTGACCCAGGTCATCGTGGAAGGCGCGGACGCCCAGGTCGTCGGCCAGGTCGCCGCGAACATCCGCGAATGGCGCGCGCCCGAGCCCTACAAGGGCAAGGGCATCCGCTACCTTGGGGAGTATATCTTCCGCAAGGAAGGCAAGAAGAAGTAAGGACCGGACAGATGGCAACCAACAAGCGTTCCTTGTTCCTCAAGCGCCGCCTGCGCGTCCGGAACAAGCTGAAAAAGGTCAACGCCGGGCGTCCGCGCCTGTCCGTTCACCGCTCGAACAAGAATATCAGCGTCCAGCTGATCGACGATGTGAACGGCGTGACCGTCGCCTCGGCCTCCTCGCTCGAGAAGGACCTGGGCATCGTCGGCAAGAACAACGTCGAGGCGGCCGCCAAGGTCGGCGCGGCGATCGCCGAACGTGCCAAGGCCGCCGGCGTGACCGAGGCCTATTTCGACCGTGGCGGCTTCCTGTTCCACGGCAAGATCAAGGCCCTGGCCGATGCCGCCCGCGAGGGTGGTCTCAAGATCTGACGGTGAGGCGGGGCCAGCCCCGCCTTTCGCGTCGCCCCGTAAGGCGGGCCTCGGCCCGCCCTGCTTTCAAAGTGTGGATGTGATATCCGCATCCCGATGATCCGGGACCCCGCACGGGGCCACTTGGATTGACCAATCCGGGGCGCGAGCCGCCCCCAAGTTCGGAGAGCCGCATGGCCAGAGAACCCAACAACCGCGACGGTGGGCGCGGGCGCCGCGACCGCGACGAAGCCCCCGAATTCGCCGACCGCCTGGTCGCGATCAACCGCGTCTCCAAGACCACAAAGGGCGGCAAGAACTTCGGTTTCGCCGCGCTGGTCGTCGTCGGTGACCAGAAGGGCCGTGTCGGCTTCGGCAAGGGCAAGGCCAAGGAGGTCCCCGAGGCCATCCGCAAGGCCACCGAGGCCGCCAAGCGCGCCATGATCCGCGTCCCCCTGAAAGAGGCCCGGACCCTGCACCACGACATCGAGGGCCGTCACGGCGCCGGCAAGGTCGTCATGCGGACCGCTCCCACGGGTACCGGCATCATCGCCGGCGGCCCGATGCGTGCCGTCTTCGAGATGCTGGGCGTTCACGACGTCGTCGCCAAGTCGACCGGCTCGCAGAACCCCTACAACATGATCCGCGCCACCCTGGACGGTCTGACCCAGCAGCAGTCGCCGCGCTCAGTCGCCCAGCGCCGGGGCAAGAAGGTCGCCGACATCCTGCCCAGGCGGGAAGACGCGCCCGAGACCTCCACCCAAGTGGCCGAGGAGGCCTGATCCATGGCAACCATCGTCGTCAAGCAGATCGGCTCGCCCATCCGTCGCCCGCAGGACCAGCGCGCGACCCTCATCGGCCTTGGCCTCAACAAGATGCACAAGACCCGCGAACTCGAGGACACCCCCTCGATCCGCGGCATGATCGACAAGATCCCGCATCTGGTCGAGATCATCGAAGAGCGCGCCTGAGCCCCGGATCGCAAGATCCAGGAAAGCCTTCGCAAATCCCGGCCATAGCGCCGGGATTTGTCGTTTCAGACCAGAGGTTTCCGCCATGCCGGACCACAGCCTGACCCTCGAGGACATCCGCCGGGCCCATGACGCGATCAGGGACGCGACGGTCCGCACCCCCACCGTGCGGGCCACCCGGCTGTCGTCCCTCCTTGGGATCGACCTCTACCTGAAGCTGGAAACGCTTCAGCACACCAACGCCTTCAAGGCGCGCGGCGCGCTGAACAAGCTGCTGACCCTATCGGAAGCCGACCGCGCCAAGGGCGTCATCGCCTGCTCTGCCGGCAACCACGCGCAAGGCCTCGCCTACCACGCCACCCGCCTCGGCATCCGGTCGGTCATCGTGATGCCCGAGGGCACCCCCTTCAACAAGATCAAGCGGACCGAGGATTTTGGCGCGCGCGTCATAACCCATGGTGACGGCTTCGACGACAGCGTCGCCTTTACCCTCGACATGGCCGCCCGGGAGGGACTCACCTTTGTCCACCCGTTCGACGACCCGGCCGTGGTGGCGGGGCAGGGGACTGTCGCGCTCGAGATGCTGGAGCAGGCCCCCGACCTCGATACCATCGTCGTGCCCGTCGGCGGCGGCGGGCTGATCGCGGGCATGGCGACGGCGATCAAGGCGCTGAAGCCCGAGGTCGAGGTGGTCGGCGCGCAAGCCCACCTCTTCGACGCCGTCAAAGCCCAGTTCAACGGGACCGAAACCCACTTCGACGGTGCGACGCTGGCCGAGGGCATCGCCGTCCGCGTGCCCTCAGAGGCTAACCTTGCCCTCATTCGTGCGCACGTCGACCGCATCGGTTCGGTCACCGAGCCCGAGATCGAGGCCGCCATCTTCGACCTGCTCTCGCACGAGAAGATCGTGGCCGAAGGCGCGCCTGGCGCGGGCCTCGCCCTCATCAAGGCCGAGGCGGAGCGGCTGAAGGGCCGCTCCGTCGGCCTCGTCGTCTGCGGCGGCAACATCGACAGCCGGCTTCTGTCCACCCTCATCCTCCGCGGCCTCGTCCGCGACGGCCGCATCACCCGCCTGGCCTTCGAAATCGACGACCGCCCCGGCCAGCTTGCCGAAATCTCCCGCCTGATCGGCGAGGCGGGGGCCAACGTGATCGAGGTCATTCACCAGCGGATGATGCAGACCGTCTCGCTCAAACGGGCCGAGCTGGAAATCGTGATTGAAGCGCGGGATCGCTTCCACGTCGAGGAGATCCTCAGTCACCTGCGCGGCGGCGGCTTCTCCGTCAAGGTCGGCGCGGTGGTCTGATCCCGGGTCTGTGCGCCCGCGCATCCCCGGTCTGACGCGATTGTCATTTGTTGCCCTCCGGGCAGCGCTACCTCTCCCCGCATCCAAACCGGAGAGGAGACGCCCATGACCACCACACGACGCACCTTCCTTGCCAGCGCCGCCGCCGCGACCGGCGCGATCACCGTCCTGCCCTACGCCGCCAGGGCCGAGGCGCATATGTCCGACACCTTCGAGAGCGCCGACGGGCCGATCACCATCCACCCGGTCGACCACGCCTCCTTCGTGATGGAAAGCCCGATGGGCACCTTCTATGTCGACCCGGTGGGCGATGCGGGCAATTACAGCGACTTCCCTGCGCCCGACGCGATCCTCATCACTCACGAGCACGGCGACCACTACAACGCGGAGACCCTGGCCGCGCTGATGCCCGAGGGCGGGGTGCCGATCTACACCAACCCGGCCGTCTACGACATGCTCCCCGAGGATCTGAAGGCCATGGCGACGCCGCTGGCGAACGGCGAGAGCGCCGAGTTCGAGGGCGTCATGATCGACGCGATCCCGGCCTACAACATCACCGAGGGCCGGACCGACTTCCACCCGCGGGGCCGCGACAACGGCTACGTCCTGACCATGGGTGATTTCCGCACCTATATCTCTGGCGATACCGAGGACACGCCTGAGATGCGGGCGCTGGAGAACATCGACCTCGCCTTCGTGTCGATGAACCTGCCTTTCACGATGGATGCGGAGGCCGCGGCCTCGGGTGTGAACGAATTCGCGCCGACATACGTCTATCCCTACCACTACCGCGGCCGCGACGGCGGCACGCAGGACCCGGAGGACTTTGCCGCCATGCTGAACGACGGCATCGAGGCCCGGATGGGTGGATGGTACGAAGAGGGCGACCTCGGCTGACGGCTACCGGAACCCGTAAGAAAAAAGGGGGCGGTCCGCGAGGGCCGCCCCTTTTGTGTTGGAGTGGCACCGCTGGCTCTTGCCAATATATGACGGGGGCATATGTTCCAGATCGAATACGGAACGGAGTTTCCCCAATATGTGGCCCATGACCCAAGCCTTTGCCGCCGCCCGCGGCTGGCAGGAGCTGTCCCTTGCCTGCGCGCGTCTGTCCTGGTCCTCGGCCCAGGTCATCCAGGCCCGAAGCGCCGCCATCGCCGCCGGCACCCTCGCCCCGGCCGAGGCGATGCGGATGGTCTGGGAGAAACCGGCGGCCTTTGCCCTCGGGATGGAGAAGGCCATGGTCGCGGTCAGCCGTTCCCCCGACATGGCCGCCGCGGCCCTGGCCGGGATCGGTCCGCTGAACATCAAGGCCAGCGCCAATGCCAGGCGGCTGACCCGCCGCCGCAAGGCCCGCTAGACCCCCGAAAAGACGAACGCCCCGACCGCGGGGGCCGGGGCGTCGCCATTCGGACCTGCCAACCGGCAGGCCATGAACGTGGGGTTACATGCCCCCGGACACGGCAAAGCCCGAAATGTCGCCCATTCCGAGATCGGCCAGCATGGTCGCCTCGGCGGTTTCCAGGTTGATGCTGTAGAGGCCGGCGGTCTCTGCCCCCTCCAGCTGCAGGATGGCGTAGGCCTCGTCCGAGCCCACCTCGGGCGAGAAGATGTCGAAGCCGCCCATGGGCGCGAGGTCCACGGTCTCGCCGTCCACGGTGATGTAGCCGATCGAGGCGAGGGTGCCCTCGTTGTTGGCGATCGAGATCAGCGCGTTGGCGTTGGCGTCGAGGCCGTACTGGAACGTGCTCTCGGCGGTCGTGCCTGCCACCGCGTTGGTGTAGGCATTGGCGTAGACGTTCGGCTCGACACCCTCGTTGGCGTCGCCCTCGGCCCAGGCCAGGTCGGTCATGCGGACGACGGTGCCGGCGCGTTCGTCGTTGTCGCCGAAGTCGTCGGGGAAGTAGACGAGGTTGTCACCGGTCGAGGACACGGCGCGCACAGCGTCGATCGCGTTGTTGAAGTCGAAGGCGACCATCGAGTCGTCACCCACCATCGCGCCTTCGCCGAACGAGGCGCCGAGGTCGGTCAGCTCGCCGGTCGAGGTGTTGATGGTGTAGATCATGCCGTTCTTGAAGCCGAGCAGATCGCCGGTCACGGGACGGTAGGCGATAGCGTCGAGGTCGTCGGAGAGCTCGTAGGTCATCACCTCGCCCGGGGCCGAGATGTCGGCCATCACGATCAGGGTGCTGCCGTCGTCGGCCAGGGCGTAACCCATCTTGCCGGCATGGGCGGCGCCGAAGGCGGTGGTGCCGGCGATGGTGAGAAGGGCAGTGGTGGAAAGAATGCGAAGGGTCATCAAAGATCCTCTCTGTTGCGTCCCGGTCCACCCCACGTGGCCGGGTTCTGGCATCAGTCACGCAGCCCCCCTCGGCAGAGTTTCGGGAGACCGGATCACGCTGCCGTCAGGAATGTTTCGGGCTCGGGCGCCCAGCTCCGCGATGGCCCTTGATCGTCCCGCCCGCTTTCCCTATACGCCCCCGGTGGCCCGGCATGGGCCCGACTCAAGCCAACCAAGAAACGCCGTGGGCTGCCCGTTCGCTTCGGGGCAGACATCCGGCAAGGAGAAGCGACATGAAACTGAACGAACTCCGGGACAATCCCGGCGCCGCCAAGAAACGCATGCGCGTCGCGCGCGGCCCCGGCTCGGGCAAGGGCAAGACCGCCGGCCGCGGCATCAAGGGTCAGAAGTCCCGCTCGGGCGTGGCGATCAAGGGCTACGAGGGCGGCCAGATGCCGCTCTACCAGCGTCTGCCCAAGCGCGGCTTCAACAAGCCGAACCGCAAGGCCTTTGCCGTGGTGAACCTCGGCCTGATCCAGAAATTCATTGATTCCGGCAAGCTGGACGCCGCAAACATCACCGAGGACGCGATCATCGCGGCCGGTGTGACGAACCGCAAGCGCGACGGTATCCGCATCCTTGGCAAGGGCGAGATCACGTCCAAGGCCACGATCACCGTCACCGGTGCGTCCAAGGGCGCGATCGAGGCGGTCGAGAAGGCCGGCGGCTCGCTGACGGTCACTTCTGCGGCGGCTGCCGAGTAAAGCGGTTGTGACGGGCCGCGCGGCCCCTTACATCGCTTCCTGACCTTATCTGCGCCGCCGTCCGGTCCCCGGTCTGGCGGCGCTGTTCAATAAAGAAGAGCGCCTATGGCATCAGCAGCAGAGCAAATGGCTTCCAACATGAGCTGGGGGGCCTTCGGCAAGGCCACCGAGCTGCGCAGCCGCATCCTCTTCACCCTCGGCATCCTGATCGTCTACCGGATCGGCACCTACATCCCGGTCCCCGGGATCGACGGCGCCGCCCTGCGCGACTTCATGGAGCAGGCCTCGGCCGGCATCGGCGGCATCCTGTCGATGTTCACCGGCGGCGCTCTGGGCCGGATGGGCATCTTCGCGCTCGGCATCATGCCCTACATCTCGGCCTCGATCATCGTGCAGCTCATGGGGTCGATGTACGAACCCTGGAAGCAGCTGAAGAAAGAGGGCGAGCAGGGCCGCAAGAAGCTGAACCAGTACACCCGCTACGGCACTGTTATCCTCGCCACCTTCCAGGCCTACGGCATGGCCGTCAGCCTCGAGGCGGGGGACCTCGCCACCGATCCGGGCCTCTATTTCCGGGCCGCCTGCGTCATCACGCTGGTCGGTGGCACCATGTTCCTGATGTGGCTGGGCGAGCAGATCACCGCCCGCGGCATCGGCAACGGCATCAGCCTCATCATCTTCGTCGGCATCATCGCCGAGATCCCCGCCGCCCTCGCGCAGTTCCTGTCGCAGGGCCGCTCGGGCGCCATCAGTCCCGGCGTGATCGTGGGGGTGATCGCCATGGTCCTTGTCGTGTTGACCTTCGTGGTTTTCATGGAGAGGGCCCTGCGCAAGATCACCATCCAGTACCCGCGCCGGCAGGTCGGGATGAAGGTCTACGACGGCGGCCAGTCGCACCTGCCGATCAAGGTGAACCCGGCGGGCGTGATCCCGGCGATCTTCGCCTCGGCCCTGCTGCTGCTGCCGACGACCCTCAGCACCTTTTCGGGCGCAGATACCGGCCCGGTGATGTCGACCATCCTGGCCTACTTCGGCCCCGGTCAGCCGCTCTACCTGCTCTTCATGGTGGCGATGGTGGTGTTCTTCACCTTCTTCTACACCAAGGAAGTCGCCTTCAAGGTCGACGACGTGGCCGACAACCTGAAGAACCAGAACGGCTTTGTCCCCGGCATCCGGCCGGGCAAGCGGACGGCGGAATATCTCGACTACGTTCTGACCCGCATCCTCGTCCTGGGCTCGTCCTACCTCGCCCTGATCGTCCTGATGCCCGAGATCATCCGCTCCCAGCTGGCGATCCCGTTCTACTTCGGCGGCACCTCGGTCCTGATCATCGTCTCCGTCGGCATGGATACGATCCAGCAGGTCCAGTCCCACATGCTGGCCCACCAGTACGAGGGCCTGATCGAGAAGAGCCAGTTGCGCGGACGCCGCGGGGCTGGCACCAAGGGCACACGGAAAAGGAAGGCACCGTCGCGCCGATGAATATCATACTGCTTGGTCCCCCTGGGGCCGGAAAAGGAACCCAGGCCAAGCGGCTGGTAGATGAACGCCAGATGGTGCAGCTCTCCACCGGGGACATGCTCCGCGCCGCCCGCACCAGCGGGACCGCCATGGGCAAGCGTGTCGCCGACGTGATGGACCGGGGCGAGCTTGTGACCGACGAGATCGTCATCGGCCTGATCCGCGAACAGCTGGAAACCCGCGACGCCCCCGGCGGCTTCATCTTCGACGGCTTCCCCCGGACCCTGGCCCAGGCCGACGCCTTGGGCGATCTGCTGGCCGAGGAAGGCCAAGCGCTGGACGCGGTGATCGAATTGCAGGTGGACGACGAGGTGCTGGTGCAGCGCGTCGTGGGTCGCGCCGAGGAGGCGAAGGCAGCCGGTCAGGAGCCCCGCGCCGACGACACCGCCGAGGCGATGCGCACCCGCCTCATGGCATACTACAAGCAGACCTCTACCCTGATCGGTTACTACCACGCCAAGGGAAAGCTGACCTCGGTGGACGGCATGGGCTCGATGGACGCGGTGGCGGCGGATATCGCCAGGGTCCTGGGGTAGGGCGAAGCCGCGTCGAAGCGGCTTGGTACGTGAATTCGAAATCGCGTCAGACGGGCTTTCGAAAGCCGCGTCCCCCGGCCGGCACAGATGTCTTGACTAGGGGTTGACCCCTGCGCTCATGGCTCATAGATAGCCCCATCTTGACAGGAATGGTGTCGAATCGTCCGCGCGGGCGCCTCGACGGATCACCTCGAAGGTTCATGAGGCCCGGTGGCAGAACCGCCCCGGGCTTTGGTTGTGAAAAAAGGGCCTGGGATCACGGGCCCGCACCGAAAGGAAGATATACGTGGCACGTATTGCCGGCGTGAACATCCCGACTGCAAAGCGGGTTCCGATCGCCCTCACCTACATCACCGGTATCGGCCATACCTCGGCCAAGGCCATCTGCGAGTCCGTCGGCATCGACGCGACCCGCCGGGTCAACGAGCTGTCCGACGCCGAAGTCCTCGCCATCCGCGAGCACATTGACGCGAACTACACCGTCGAAGGCGACCTGCGCCGTGAGACTCAGATGAACATCAAGCGTCTGATGGACCTCGGCTGCTACCGTGGATTGCGCCACCGCCGGAACCTGCCGGTTCGCGGCCAGCGCACCCATACCAACGCCCGCACCCGCAAAGGCCCCGCGAAGGCCATTGCCGGCAAGAAGAAATAAGGAGGCGCTGATATGGCTCGTGAACCTCGTCGCGGAGGCGGCAAGAAGAAAGTCTCCAAGAACATCGCTGCTGGCGTCGCGCATGTGAACTCCAGCTTCAACAACACCAAGATCCTGATCTCGGACGTGCAGGGGAACGCGATCTCGTGGTCCTCCGCCGGGACGATGGGCTTCAAGGGGTCGCGCAAGTCGACCCCCTACGCCGCCCAGATGGCCGCCGAAGACGCCGGCCGGAAGGCCCAGGAGCACGGTGTAAAGACACTGGAAGTGGAAGTGCAGGGCCCCGGCTCCGGCCGCGAAAGCGCCCTGCGTGCCCTGGCTGCCGTCGGCTTCAACATCACGTCGATCCGTGACGTGACGCCGATCGCGCACAACGGCTGCCGCCCGCCCAAGCGTCGCCGGGTCTGATCCCGGCCTCAGAATTCGGGGATTCCGGCCCTCCCGGCCGGAGTCCCCCGCGTCATTTCAACCTCGGGAGTTGTCCCCGTCGATCATGAGGGGACGACAGGAATGGAGGGTACCATGATCCACAAGAATTGGGCTGAGCTGATCAAGCCGACGCAGCTTGAGGTGAAACCGGGCAATGACCCGATGCGCCAGGCGACCGTGATCGCCGAACCGCTCGAGCGGGGCTTCGGCCTCACCCTCGGCAACGCGCTGCGCCGCGTCCTGCTGTCGTCGCTCCAGGGCGCCGCGGTGACCTCGGTGCAGATCGACAACGTCCTGCACGAGTTCTCGAGCGTCTCTGGCGTCCGCGAGGACGTGACCGACATCGTCCTGAACCTCAAGGGCGTCGCCATCCGCATGGATGTGGAAGGGCCCAAGCGCCTGACCGTTCAGGCCAAGGGCCCGGGTGTCGTCACCGCCGCCGACATCTCGGAAAGCGCCGGCATCGAGGTCCTGAACAAGGACCACGTCATCTGCCACCTCGACGAGGGCGCCGACCTCTACATGGAACTGACCGTCAACACCGGGAAGGGCTATGTCGCGGCCGACAAGAACAAGCCCGAGGACGCGCCGATCGGCATGATCGCCATCGACGCGATCTACTCGCCGGTCAAGAAGGTCTCCTACGACGTGCAGCCCACCCGCGAGGGCCAGGTGCTGGACTACGACAAGCTGACCATGAAGGTCGAAACCGATGGCTCCCTGACCCCGGATGACGCAGTGGCCTATGCCGCCCGCATCCTTCAGGACCAGCTGTCGATCTTCGTCAACTTCGACGAGCCGGAAAGCGCCTCCACCGGGTCCGACGACGACGGCCTCGAGTTCAACCCGCTCCTCCTCAAGAAGGTGGACGAGCTGGAACTGTCGGTGCGTTCGGCGAACTGCCTGAAGAACGACAACATCGTCTATATCGGCGACCTGATCCAGAAGACCGAAGCCGAGATGCTCCGCACCCCGAACTTCGGCCGCAAGTCGCTGAACGAGATCAAGGAAGTGCTGTCCGGCATGGGCCTGCACCTCGGCATGGACGTCGAGGACTGGCCGCCGGACAACATCGAGGACCTGGCCAAGAAGTTCGAGGACCAGTTCTGATCGTCGGGGGGCCGGTAGGGTCAAATCCGCCTCACCGGCCCCGCCCAACGACCCGTGAGGTGGGTCTCGACCCGCCTTACACCCCGCCCGGGCAATTCCGCCCCACCAACGGACCGGCCTCCACGCAAGGACCGGCCATCATAAAACGAAACGGAGACTTCACATGCGTCACGCCCGCGGATACCGCCGCCTGAACCGGACCCACGAACACCGCAAGGCCCTCTGGGCCAACATGTCCGGCTCTCTCATCGAACACGAACAGATCAAGACGACCCTGCCCAAGGCCAAGGAGCTCAAGCGCATCGTCGACAAGCTGATTACCCTCGGCAAGCGCGGCGACCTGCATGCCCGCCGCCAGGCCGCGGCCCAGCTCAAGCAGGACGCCCACGTCGCCAAGCTCTTCGACGTCCTCGGCCCCCGCTATGCCGAACGCTCGGGCGGCTACACCCGCGTCCTGAAGGCCGGCTTCCGCTACGGCGACATGGCCCCGATGGCGATCATCGAGCTGGTCGACCGGGACGAGAGCGCCAAGGGCGCCGCCGACCGGGCCCGGCTGGAAGCCGAAGAGGCGTCCGAGGACGCGTAACGCGTCTCCGAGTCGATCTGCCACCACACGGCACAGGATAGCCCCGCGTCAGGCGGGGTTATTTTTTGGGCAGATGACGCAAGGTCATGAATTTGGTTGCCCTCAGGTCAAGGCGAGGGGCCGGGGTCTTCTCTTTGCGCGGCAGAGACATCTGTGATGCCTGTGCGGGACTCCGCACGGCCCCAATGAAATCAAGGATAGCAGCGCGCTGGCTGGCCTTGAGGTCATTCAGAATGTCGCTAACTTCCCACATACCTGACAAAATTATCTCCAGTAGTGCCTTTCGACTTCCCTACACTTTAAAGTTGACCCTTTCGTGAGCAACTTGTCTAAAAGGCCATGTCCTTGAGATCTGGGATTGAACTTCACACCAAGCAACTTGGCTCCCTTGCGCCGAGCGGATTCTTCTTCGCCCTGCACATCCGGTTCGCCATGCCGCTGCTGAATGCTCAAACCTACCCCAAGGAGTGGATAGACCGTTACACAGAGGAGGTTTACGCGCTTCGTGATCCGATCATCGCATGGGGGTTCTCGACGATCGGAACAGCAAGATGGAGCGAAATCGACATTCCCGACCCGTTCGATATCCTCGGACAGGCCCGGGAATACGGGATGCACTATGGCGCGGCCATCGCCTGCGGGCCGATGAAGTCCAGAACGATCGCGTCAGCCGCCCGAGCGGACAGGGAATTCACGGATGGTGAAATCGCGGAAATCGCGAGCATTATCCGAATGTTGCACAAGATTACGGAACCCCCGCGGTCTTTGACCGACGCCCAAGTAGAGGCCCTGCGGCTGATTGCCGAAGGGGACCGTCATGCTGCTGCCGCTGCCAAGCTGGGAATATCGGAGAGTGCCCTGAAGGCCCGACTGTCGGGAGCGCGGGGCGCACTGCTCGCGCGGACAACCGCCGAGGCGATCCAGAGGGCACGAGACTACCGGCTGCTCTGACTGTCGCCTGACGCTGTTGGACGTGGGGTACCACGACGCCACCTAGCAGCCGGAGGACACCGAGATGCGTGCCACGACACTTTCCTTTGCTAACCTGCACAACCACGGCGAGCTTTTTGCCAACGTTCTTCGCGCCCGGCGCGATTCGTTCATCATCCGGCGGAACTGGGATCTGCCCGAGACGATGGGCATGGAGTACGACCAGTACGACACCCCCGCCTCGCGCTGGCTGGCCGTTGACGACGGCACCGGCAGGGTCCTTGCCGGCGTCCGGCTGACCCCCTCGACACACCGCTGCGGCATCTATTCCTACATGATCCGCGACGCGCAGCATGGTCTTCTGGACACCATACCGACGGACCTTCTTTACGATACGGCGCCCGTCGCGCCCCAGATCTGGGAGGTCACCCGCGGCTTTGTCGCCGCCGACTTGCCGGCAGCGCAGCGCCAGCGCGTCCGCCTTCAGCTCGTCCTGCAGATGCTGCGCACCAGCCGGGAGGAGGGGATCGCGAAGATGATCGCTCTCCTGCCGTCCAACTGGAATCGCTGGGCCGGCCGCTGCAAGCTCGAGATGGCTGCCGCGGGTCGGCCGATGGTTATGGGCGGGATCGAGTACCAAGCTGTGTGGATCGACTTTTCGACGCAGTTGCATTGAGGGCGGGTGGCGCGGAGTTCGGGCAGTTCTCACCATCAAAAGTGGCACAATGATGGCGATACCCCTCTTCCTTGTGTTCTTTTTCGATAAGCTGATCGAGGCAATAGGCGGCCCCGTGCTCTGGCGTGGCATCGGGTTCAGCCCTACCTATGAGCGATGGCTGATCTCTTCGACACTGCCGCCGGCAAGGCGGACCGGGAGCCCGCCGGCGAGGCGCCCCGCCCGCTGGCGGACCGCCTGCGCCCCGGGACCCTGGCAGAAGTCATCGGGCAGGACCAGATCCTGGGGGCCGAGGGTCCCCTGACCACGATGCTGGAGGCGGGGACGCTGTCGTCCCTGATCCTCTGGGGCCCCCCGGGCGTGGGCAAGACAACCATAGCTCGCCTTCTGGCGGATGCGACCGACCTGCATTTCGTCCAGATCAGCGCCATTTTCACCGGCATCGCCGACCTCCGCCGCGTCTTCGACGAGGCCAAGATCCGGCGCGGCAACGGACAGGGGACCCTCCTCTTCGTCGACGAGATCCATCGTTTCAACAAGGCCCAGCAGGACGGCTTCCTGCCGCACATGGAGGATGGGACCATCGTGCTGGTGGGGGCGACGACCGAGAACCCCTCGTTCGAACTCAACCGCGCCGTCCTCAGCCGGGCGCAGGTTCTGGTGCTGGAGCGCCTCGACCTGGCCGACCTCGAGCGGCTGACCCAGCGAGCCGAGCAGGCCCTTGGCAAACCCCTGCCGCTCGACGGTCCTGCCCGAGAGGCGATGCAGGAGATGGCCGACGGGGACGGCCGCGCCCTTCTGAACCTGATCGAGCAGGTCGCCTCATGGGGCGCCAAGGGCCCGCTCGACACCGCCACTCTATCGGCCCGGCTGACCCGCCGCGCGGCGCAATACGACAAGTCCGGGGACGAGCACTACAACCTCATCTCCGCCCTGCACAAATCGGTTCGGGGCTCCGACCCCGACGCCGCGCTCTACTGGTTCGGCCGGATGCTGGAAGGGGGTGAGGACCCCCGTTACCTCGCCCGCCGCCTGACCCGCATGGCGGTCGAGGATATCGCCCTCGCCGATCCGCAGGCGCAGCGCGTCTGCCTCGACGCCTGGGAGACCTTCGAACGCCTGGGCAGTCCCGAGGGCGAACTGGCCCTCGCGCAGGCCGTCGTCTACCTCGCCCTCGCGCCGAAATCGAACGCGGTCTACGTCGCCTACAAGGGCGCCCGGAAGGCCGCGAAGGAGACGGGGTCAGAGCCGCCGCCCAAGCACATCCTGAACGCGCCCACCGGGCTCATGAAGGACCAGGGCTACGGAAAGGGCTATGCCTACGACCACGACGCGGAGGACGGCTTCTCGGGGCAGGATTACTTCCCTGAAGGCATGAAGCGGGGCGTCTATTACGCGCCCGTGGACCGGGGGTTCGAGCGCGAGTTGAAGAAGCGGGTGGAGTGGTTCGCCAAGCTGCGGGGCAAGCGTGGTGGCTCTTGACCTTCCGGTCCCGAAGCCGCACTTCCGCGCCATGTTCACGACCCTTCTCCAGGTGGCCCTCGGCGGCGCGATCGGGGCCTCTGCGCGCTATGCGGCGGGCGTAGGGGTGATCCGCGCCTTCGGGGCGACGGGCTTCCCTCTCGGCGTCCTCACGGTGAACGTGGTCGGTTCCTTCCTGATGGGCGTCCTCGCCGTGACGCTCGCGCGCAAGGGTCTGACGCACCTGAACCCCTTCCTGATGACCGGCATCCTCGGCGGCTTCACCACCTTCTCGGCCTTCTCGCTGGAGGCTGTGTCCCTCTATGAGCGTGGGCAGATGGGACAGGCGGCGGCCTATGTCCTGCTGTCGGTCTTCCTGTCCATAGCCGCGCTCCTCGCCGGGCTCTGGCTGGCACGCGGCATGGTGGCGGCATGAGCGGCGTGCAGACCCTCATCGTCGGCGAAGGCGAGGGCGACCAGCGACTCGACCGCTGGCTCAAGCGCCGGCTGCCGCAAATCACCCAGGGCCGCATCGAGAAGGGATGCCGCAAGGGCGAAATCCGGGTGGACGGCGGCCGGGTCAAGGCCTCCGACCGGGTGCAGGAAGGGCAGGAAGTGCGGATCCCGCCGCTGCCCGACGCGCCGGCCCCTGCCCCCGCGCCCAAGCCGAAGGTGAGCGCGGCGGACGCCGAGATGATCCGGCAGGCCGTCATCTACAAGGACGACCACATCATCGCCCTGAACAAGCCGCCGGGCCTCCCCACACAAGGTGGCTCGGGCCAGACGCGCCACGTCGACGGCCTTGCCGAGGCGCTCATGTTCGACCTCGACGAAAAGCCGCGCCTCGTGCACCGCCTCGACAAGGACACTTCCGGCGTCCTGCTGCTGGCCCGGACCCGCAAGGTGGCGCAGGACCTCACCGCCGCGATCCGCCACAAGGAGACGCGCAAGATCTACTGGGCCGTCGTCGCCGGCGTCCCCCACCCCTATAATGGCGAGATCAAGTACGGCCTCGTGAAGGCCGGCGGCAAGAATGCGGAAAAGATGCGCTGCATCCACCCCGACGAGGTCGCCGCCACACCGGACGCCAAACGCGCCCATACCCTCTACGCCGCGCTCTACCGCGTCGCGGGCCGGGCCACGTGGGTCGCTCTGGAGCCGGTGACGGGGCGTACCCACCAGCTGCGCGCCCACATGGCCGAGATCGGGCACCCCATCGCGGGCGACGGCAAGTACGGCGGTTCGGCGCAGGAGAACATGGGCGACGGCTGGGGGGCGAAGCTGGGCGGCATCATCTCGGGCAAGCTGCACCTGCACGCCCGGTCGATGGCCTTCCTCCACCCGGTCACGCGCAAGCAGCTCACCGTGACGGCCCCGCTGCCGGAGCACATGAAGGACACCTTCGACACCTTCGGCTGGACCGAGGATCTGGCCGCCGAGGATCCCTTCGAGGGCTACCTTTGAGC
>JAMWZF010000069.1 GCA_024304875.1 Paracoccaceae bacterium | reverse complement strand
CCCACCAGGTCTTCCCCGGACCCGCCTACGCCGAATGGCCCGGCGCCGACGTGGAGGCCGGCACGCTGAACGGCACGCCAGCCGTCATGGCCGGCTTCTGGGGCAGCCACATGGGCCTGATCGACCTGTTGCTGGAGCGCGACGGCGAGGGATGGCGCGTCGCCAGCCACGAGGTCGAGGCGCGCCCCATCTCGATGCGCAACGACGACGGCGAGACGGTCGCCCTGGTCGAGGATTACGAGCCGGTGCTGGAGAGTGTCGCCGAGGAACACCAGGCCACCCTCGACTACGTCCGCCGTGCCGTAGGTAAGACCGACAGCGCCCTGCACAGCTACTTCGCGCTGGTGGCCGACGACCCCTCTGTCCAGATCGTCTCGAACGCGCAGCGCTGGTATCTCGAACAGATGATGGTCGGGACCGAGAACGAGGGCCTGCCGATCCTCTCCGCCGCCGCCCCCTTCAAGGCCGGGGGCCGGGGCGGGCCGGAGTATTTCACCGATGTCCCGGTCGGTGACGTCGCGATCAAGAACGTGGCCGACCTCTACCTCTATCCCAACACCGTGCGCGCGGTGAAGATCACCGGGGCCGAGGTGAAGGAGTGGCTCGAACGCTCCGCCGGCATGTTCAACCAGATTGAACCCGGCGCGACCGACGCGGTTCTGCTGAACCCCGACTTCCCGTCCTACAACTTCGACGTCATCGACGGGGTCACCTATCAGATCGACCTCTCCCAGCCGTCGAAGTTCAACCGCGATGGCGAGGTGGTGAACCCCGAGGCGAGCCGGATCGTGAACCTGCAGTACGACGGCGCCCCCATCGACCCCGCGCAGGAGTTCATCGTCGCGACGAACAACTACCGGGCCGGCGGCGGCGGCAGCTTCCCCGGGGCGACGCCCGAGAACACGATCCTCGAGGCGCCGGACACCAACCGCGACGTGATCGTCCGCTACATCGTGGACCAGGGCACCATCGGACCCAAGGCCGACGGCAACTGGACCTTCGCACCGATGGAGGACACCACGGTGATTTTCGAGACCGGTCCCGCCGGCGCGGCCTATGCCGATGAGGTGCCGGGCGTCACGCTGGAAGAAGCGGGCATGAACGACGCCGGCTTCGCCCTCTTCCGCATCACGCTCTGAGCGACACGAAAAAAGGCCGCGCTCTTTCGGGCGCGGCCTTGAACTCGGAACAAAAGAGGAGATCAGCGGCCGAACGTCTCCATCGACAGCACGGCGTTGCAATATTCGCCGTCGTAGGTGCCGATCCAGATGTCGATCCGTCCGTTCGACGGCCGGGTCAGAACGATCCGCGGGTCGAGGTTGCCGTTGTCATCGTCGTCGTAATACCAGTTCACCGCGCCGGTGTTGATCAGCAGGGCGGCGTCACACTGGCTGACGACCGAAATCACCAGTTGCAGGCTGCTCATGCCCGACAGATCGAACGAGAAATCGGGCTGGGTCGGGAAGTATCCGGCGCCCCGGTCGGACTGCGGATTGATGCCCGGGCAGTTCCAGATGTAATTCTCGCCGCCTGCGACGACGCGGAAGTCCTGCCGCTGGCGCAGCTGGCTGCCGCTGGCCCGGTAGGCCTCGGCCGCCGCCATGTTGAAATTCGGGCAGGCCTGCGCCGCGGTTCCCGAAAAAGCCATGCCGAACAAACACATAACGGCAAAAAGTATATGCTTCATCTTACCCCTCCGTGGAAAGCATGGCGCAGAGTAAGCGGATTTCCGCCAAGAACCCAACAGGATTCTTTTATCAATCGGTAAAAAAATGACCCCGGGGCATGCCCCGGGGTCAAACGGTCTGGAATTGCATCGCGGCCCCCTCCCGGCGGCCCCGCGATCACTCGTCGTCGAGCTTCTCGACGGCCTTCTGGAGCTCCTCTTTCGAGACCTCCTTCTCGGTCACTTCAGCCTGCTCGAAGATGTGGTCGATGACCTTGTCCTCGAAGATCGGGGCCTGCAACTGCTGGCGCATCTGCGGGTTCTGTTGGACGAACTCGAAGAACTGGCGCTCCTGCCCGGGGTACTTGCGGGCCTCGGTCATCACCGCCTGGGTCATCTCGGCATCGGTCACCTGGATCTCGGCACGCTGGCCGACCTCGGCGAGGAAGAGGCCCAGCTTCACCCGGCGCTCGGCCAGCTTGACGTGCTCGTCCGTCGGCTCGATGGCGTCGTGGTTATGGCCCTGCACGTCCGGGTTGTCCTCGTGCCAGAGCTGGTGGGCGATCTGCTTGGCCTCGGCGTCGACCAGGGTCGGCGGCAGGTCGAACGAGATCTTCTTGTCCAGCGCGTCCAGCAGCGACCGCTTGGCCACCGCGCGCGAGGCGCCGGCGTACTCGGACTCGAGCCTGTCGGAGATCTGCGACTTCAGCGCGGCCAGGTCCTCGGCGCCGTAGCGCTTGGCCAGTTCGTCGTCGATCTCGGCGGGCTTGGCTTCCTTGACGGCCTTGACCGTCACGTCGAAGACAGCCGCCTTCCCGGCCAGATGCTCGGCCTGGTACTGCTCGGGGAAGGTGACCTCGACAGCCTTCTCGTCGCCGACCTTCACGCCGACAAGTTGCTCTTCGAAACCGGGAATGAACGAGCCCGAGCCCAGGGTCAGCGGGTAATCCTCGGCGGCGCCGCCCTCGAAGGGCTCGCCATCGACCTTGCCGAGGAAGTCGATCACGACCTGGTCGCCGTCCTTGGCCTTGGAGCCCTTCTTGCGGTCGGTGAAGCTGGGCGAATTGCCGGCCAGCGTCTCGAGAGCCTCCTGCACGTCCTTGTCCTCGGCCGTGACCTTCAGGCGCTCGATCTTGATGTCCGACAGGTCGGCCTCGGGAACCTCGGGCAGCTTTTCGTAGGTCACCTCGACGATCAGGTCGTCGCCTTCCTTCCAGTCCTCGTTGGTCACCTTGACCTCGGGCTGGACGGCCGGTCGGTCGCCACTGTTCTCGAGGTGATCGTTCAGGGCGCCGTCGACGGTCTCCTGCATGACTTCGCCAAGAAGCCGCTGGCCGAACTGCTTCTTGAGAAGCGCCATCGGCACCTTGCCCTTGCGAAAGCCCTTCATCTCGATCTCGGGGCGCGCCTCTTCCAGCTTGGCGTTGACCTTGGAATCGAGGTCGGCCGCGGGAACGTTGATGGTGTAGCCGCGCTTGAGTCCCTCGTTCAGGGTTTCGGTGATGCTCATGTGGCCCTCTTGGGAATGGGAAAGACAGGCGGGCCGGGGACCCGGCCTGCAAATTTGCGCCTTCCTAATCGGGGCGCATGGGGCCTTCAACCCCGATTTTGTTGGGAGCTGCGTCGCTCCGACCGGGACCGGGCGGCCGGCTGTCCGGCGACGGCGGCCGGCCCCTCGCCCGGCTCGGTGCATCGAAGCCCGAAAACAGTCCACCGGAGCGCTTCCGCGGCTGCGCCGTCGATGTCGATGGTGCGGGTGAAGGGACTCGAACCCCCACGCCTTGCGGCGCCAGAACCTAAATCTGGTGCGTCTACCAATTCCGCCACACCCGCATCGACCCGGTTTCTTGCCTCCTTCGGGCTGACCCGCAAGGGCATTTCCGCCGCACCGCCGGGATTTCGCCCGACAATCGGCATGACGCAAACCAATTCTTGACATAATCTGCCGCAAAACACGGAGGCAGCCAAAGCCTTCGGCTTCGGGGCAGAGACAAGAGCGGGAACCGCGCCATGACCACGACCCTTCGCACCCTTGCGGGCGCGCGGTTGATCGAGACCGGCGCACAGGACCTGACCGGCCTTCTGAACGGCACAGCCGTGATGACCCTCGACGGCGAAATGCCGGTCGAGCATCTGGCACCCGGCGATCGGATCATCACCCGCGACACCGGCATGGCCATCCTGCGCGCCGTCCGCATGGCAGAGGCCGAGATCGCCCCGATCGAGATCAAGGCCGGCTCGCTGGGTCACTCCCGCCCGGACCGCGACGCCGCCGTCGCCCCCGGCACCCGCATTCACGTGCGCGACTGGCGGGCCGGGGCGATGTACGGCAAATCCTCGGTGAACGTCGCCGCGCGGCGCCTCGCCGATGGCGAGTTCATCGCCGAGGGGACCAAGCGCCGCGTGCGCGTCTACGATCTCTTCTTCGAACGCCAGCACATCCTCTACGCCGACGGTCTCGAGGTGGCCTCGGCCGAGGTCTGAGGGCCGCGCGGCGAGGCCCTGCCCCCGCGCCTGCGGCGCCCCGGAAGCAGGCTGTGCGTCGGTCAGAAACCTTGCGCGCGAAAGACCTTCGGCAGTTCCTCCGGGATATCCTCGGCAATCAATCCCGGCCCGAAGCTCAGGGCGCATTCCGTATGCAGCCAGGCGGCGCTTTCCGCAGCTTGCTGCGGCATCATACCCCGCGCCAGCAGCCCGGCGATCATCCCGGTCAGCACGTCTCCCGATCCGGCCGTCGCCAGCCAGGGTGCGGCACGCCCGCCGGAGGCGGAATTGACGCCGCACGTTCCGTCCGGGGAGGCGATGACCGTCTCCGGCCCCTTGAGCAGCACGGTACAGCCCGCACGGGCGGCGGCCTCCCGCGTCGCGGTCACCTTGGCGTCGAGACTTTGATCCGGCGTACCCGCGAGGTCGGGAAAGAGCCGCTTGAACTCGCCCCCGTGCGGGGTGAGCACCGCGCGCCCGTGCAGCGCGTCGAACAGCGCCTCCTGCGACCGCTGGAACCGGCTGAGCGCGTCGGCATCGAGGACCACCGGCTTGCCGGAGGCCAGTGCCGCCATGACCAGCTCGTGCGTGCCGCGCCCGAGGCCAAGTCCCGGGCCGAGGCAGAGCGCCGAGATCCGCTCGTCCTCCAGCGCCTCCTTGAGGCCCGGCGCGCCGTCGATGGGCCGCACCATGATGGCGTTCAGCTGCGCCGCATGTTCCGGCACCGCCCGGATCGGACAGCCCACGGTGACCAGTCCCGCCCCGATCCGCAACGCCGCCCGGGCCGCCAGCCGCGCTGCGCCGCCGGCCCCCGGCGGACCGGAGAGGACGAGGCACGAGCCGTGATCGAACTTGTGACCCTGCCCTTTGCCCAGGTCCGGCAGGCTGTCGCGGGTGATCGTGCGGGGCTCCATGCGGGCGGTCATAGCCCGATGTCCCTGACGACGACCTTGCCGCAGCGGGCCTTCCCTGTCGCGCTCGCATGGCCGACCTTGCGGCCATGGAACGTCACGGTCAGGTCAGCGGAAAGGGAGAATGGCTGCACCGATTCTCCGGTGTCAGACGACAGCCCGGTGGGGATGTCGACCGCCACGACCGGAGCGCTGCACCGGTTCCTTTCGTCCTCGACACTGTGCAGGGTCTGCGTCACCTCCGCCGGCAAAGGGCGCGACTGGCCGATGCCGAAAATCGCGTCGACCCAGAGATCGGGAACCGGATCGCGGAAGTTCGGGTCCCGGTGACGCTCGCGCGTCATCGGATGAACCGGCCCGATGTCGCGCCAGGCGTCATGGTTCGTCTTCGCATCCGGCGGCAGGCGCGCCGAGTCGCCATATAGGTAGACGTCGACGCGCCATCCCCTCCGGTGCAGCAGCCGCGCGATCACGAAACCGTCGCCGCCGTTGTTGCCCGGACCGCAGAGCACGACGGCACGCCGCGCGCCCTCGGCCAGCTCCGGCCACTCCTCCAGAACGGCCTGCACCACCTCGGTCCCGGCCCTCTCCATCAGCTCGAGACCGGTCACCGCGCCCGAGGCGATGGCCGCCTCTTCGATGGCGCGCATCCGGTCGGCGGTCAGAAGGTCATTCATCGGGATATCCTCGATTCAGTCTTGCCCATACGGCGGGCGATTTGCACAATAAACAGGCACAGCACTGCACCGCCGCCCCTCACCCGCCCTCGAGGCCACCCTAGGCAATTGTTCCCCCCGGCGGGAAGTGGTCTGCAGCGCAGGACACGCCAAACGCGGGAGGAGTCGCCGGTTCATGAAAAAGATCGAAGCGATCATAAAGCCCTTCAAGCTCGACGAGGTTAAGGAAGCCCTTCAGGACGTCGGAATCCAGGGCCTTTCAGTGTCGGAAGTGAAGGGCTTCGGCCGCCAGAAGGGCCATACCGAGCTCTATCGCGGTGCCGAATACGTCGTCGACTTCCTGCCCAAGGTGAAGATCGAGGTCGTCCTCAGCGACGACCAGGTCGATGCCGCCATCGGGGCGATCATCGCCGCCGCCAAGACCGACAAGATCGGCGACGGCAAGATCTTCGTCAGCCCGGTCGAGCAGGCCATCCGCATCCGCACCGGCGAGTCGGGCGAAGACGCGCTCTGATAAAACCCGCGCGCCGGGCCAGGCCCGCGGCGCATACCCGTACAGACTTCCAAAAGGGGAACCCTACACATGAGCAACAAAGACGTTCTGAAGACGATCAAGGACGACGACGTCGAATACGTCGACATCCGCTTCACCGACCCGCGCGGCAAGCTCCAGCACGTCACCGTGCTGTCCGACCAGGTCGACGAGGACTTCCTGGAAGAAGGCTTCATGTTCGACGGCTCCTCGATCGCCGGCTGGAAGACCATCGACAAGTCCGACATGAAGCTGATGCCTGATGGCTCCTCGGCCTACATCGACCCGTTCTACGCCGAAAAGACGCTTTGCCTGCACTGCACCGTGGTCGAGCCCGACACCGGCGAGGCCTACAACCGCGACCCGCGCGGCACCGCCCAGCTGGCCGAGGCTTACCTCAAGTCCTCCGGTATCGGCGACGCCTCCTACTTCGGCCCCGAGGCCGAATTCTTCCTGTTCGACGACGTCCGCTACCAGGTCGGCATGAACAAGGTCGGCTACCAGGTCGATGCGCTCGACGCCGCCTGGAACACCGACACCGAGTACGAGATGGGCAACACCGGCCACCGTCCCGGCATCAAGGGCGGCTACTTCCCGGTGAACCCGATCGACGACGGCCAGGACATCCGCTCCGAGATGCTCTCCACCATGAAGCGGATGGGCATGAAGGTGGACAAGCACCACCACGAGGTCGCGTCCTGCCAGCACGAGCTCGGCCTGATCTTCGGCACCCTGACCAAGCAGGCGGACGAGCTTCAGAAGTACAAGTACGTCATCCACAACGTCGCCCAGGCCTACGGCAAGTCGGCGACCTTCATGCCCAAGCCCATCGCGGGCGACAACGGCACCGGCATGCACGTCAACATGTCGGTCTGGAAGGACGGCAAGCCGCTCTTCGCGGGTGACAAGTACGCCGATCTGTCGGACGAGGCGCTTTGGTACATCGGCGGCATCCTGAAGCATGCCAAGGCGCTCAACGCCTTCACCAACCCCTCGACCAACTCCTACAAGCGCCTGATCCCCGGCTTCGAGGCGCCGGTCCTGCGCGCCTACTCGGCCTCCAACCGGTCGGGCTGCGTCCGTATCCCGTGGGCCGAGAACCCCAAGGCCAAGCGCGTCGAGGCCCGCTTCCCCGACCCGTCGTCCAACCCGTACCTGTGCTTCTCGGCCCTGTTGATGGCCGGCCTCGACGGGATCAAGAACAAGATCCACCCAGGGGACGCCATGGACAAGGACCTCTACGACCTGCCGCCCGAAGAACTGGCCGGCATCCCGACGGTCTGCGCATCGCTCCGCGAGGCGATGGACGAGCTGGAGAAGGACATGGACTTCCTCACCGCCGGCGACGTCTTCACCAAGGACCAGATCGAGGGCTATATGGATCTAAAGTGGGAAGAGATCTACGCCTACGAGCATTGCCCGCACCCGATCGAGTTCAAGATGTACTACAGCTGCTGAATTCGGCAGGGACAGTGTCTGGAAAGGGCGTCCTTCGGGACGCCCTTTTTGCATGAAGCGGTGCGCCTTGCATTGCCGTCCTGCCGTGTCACATTGGTCGGCATGGCGAAGGAGCTACATCCCCTGGACGTGCGAAAGGCCGGCAACGACCGGCTGGATCCACGAAAACGCGTCCGCGTGCGCGACCTCGGTCCCCGGCCGGACGGATCGGTCCGCCGCGCGGATGAAATCGACCGGATCGAAAGCCCGCCCAGGGCTCCGGCCCGCCGAGACAGCCGTGCGGCCTCCGCGACCGGCCCCTGGGGCGCGGCCGCGGAGACCGTGGCGACGCCCACCCGCAGGAACCGCCGGTCCGACAATGCCATGCCGCGCGAGGACGCGTCGGCCCGATCGCGTTCCACCTCGGCCGGCCGCATGCTGGTGCGGCTGGTCTGGCGGATCCTGCTGGTGATCGCGATCTACCTCCTCCTCAGCCGTCTCCTCGGCGGGACCGGCGGCACGATGACCGGGTTCTGATCGTCCGGCCCTGAACCGAGAAAGCCGCCGTCCGGTCCCGGTCTGGCCACAATGGTCGGCGATCATCGGGCCATGACCGACTCCTCTCCCACCGCCGAGGCTCCGCGCCATCGCCCCGACGCGGAGCAGACCCGTCGCGCGCTTCCGCCGAACTCCGATCCGGGGGCGTCGGATCCGGAGCCGGATCGGCTGTCGTTCTATCTGGGCGTCGTGCTGGTCTGCCTGGTTGTCGCCGGTCTGACAGTTCTCCTGCGGAGCGGAACCGTCCTCGCGCCCGACCACATCATGCACCTGACGGCGGATTAGCCCTTCACGACCGTCGTATGGATCGCGAAAAGGACGAGGTCGGGCGCAAGGCGCAGGATCGTCTGACGTTCGCTGCGCAAATAGGGGCTGTCCCCGGCTCCGGTAGGCCGCGGATCGGCCTCTGTCCGAGGCTGGTGAAGTTGCGGATCGGCATAGCGCAACAGGTTGGCACGCCAGATCGGGCGGCCCTCCTTCACCCCGCCGAACAGGCGGTCCACCCGCGCGGCAATGCCGGGATCGTAGGCCCTGACCGGTCCGTGGATCGCGCCCAGCGGGCGGTGGATCTTCTCGGCCAGGGTCCAGGACGCGGGAAAGCACAGGAGCGCCGCGGAGAGCACATGCGCCTCGCCCTGCCGCGCGATCAGGCACAGATCCTCCTGCAGGAGCCGGGCCGCGTCCTCCATCACCGTTCCCACCCGCAGGAGCCGTGCCGTTCCGTCCGGCCCGCGAACCGTCTGGCCCTCGACCTCGAACGCCGGATGCCCGGTCAGTGCGGTCAGGAGGGCGGCATGCAGCGCCTCGGCCTCCGGCGGGGTCGGCCTGACGAGCACCGTCTGCGGGCGCTCCGCCAGCAGCCGTGCCTTCTCGGCCACCTGCGCCGCCCAGGCGTCGTCCACCGTGATCCAGTTCCCGTCCACCGGCCGGGTCCGCGGCAGGGGGTCGGCCGCCGCCGCGCGTTGATCCTCGGGCAGCGCCGATTGCAGGATGGGCGATTGCCGCCCGCCGGGATGCTGCTGCGGGTCCACCGGCGGCCTCAACGGTCCAGCGCCGCGACAGCGGCCGTCTCGGGCAGGTCGATGCGGGCCAGCACTCCGAAGTGGTCCGACCCCAGCCGTGGGCGCAACTCGACCGTCCCCTGCCCGCCGGTGGCGAAGACGTGGTCGATGGCGATCGGGTACCCCCGGATCTCGAAGGTCCGCGGCGCATGGCCGATCCGCGCCGTGCCGGTCGTCTCGGCCAGCCAGCGCAGGGTCGCGCCCTCGGGCACCATGTTGAAGTCTCCGCCGATGACCACGGGGCGGCCGGCGGTCTCCGACAGCTCGCGCTTCAGGATGTTCCGGACAAACCGCTGCTGCGACCAGGGCCAGGGCCAGCTGGCATGGGTCGCCGCCACCAGGATCTCCTGACCGTCCCGGTCGGCCACGGCGGTGACCAGCCCGCCACCTTCGGCGCAGGACGGGTCGGACAGGGGCCAGCGGGACAGGATGACGACAGCGCCTACGGGAACCCCGGCGCAGTCCTGCCGGTAGGGATAGGTGTCCGTCAGGCTGTCCACCAGGTCCAGGTTCGCCGCGCTCACCTCCTGCAGGGTCACGAAATCGGCGCCGGTCTCGCGGACGTCCGCCGCGAAATCCGCGCCGATGGTGCCGCGGTAGAGCATGTTCTTCTGGTACACGACGATCTCGCCCGGCGGCTGGTCCAGGGGCAGGCGTGTCCATGCAAAGACGGCCAGCGACGCCGCCGCCCCCAGGGCAAGGACGCGCCCGGTCCACCACCCCCGCAGGCCCAGGGCGAGGCCGAGGAAAAGCGTCGCCGCCCCCAGGACCGGCCGCAGCACCGACAGGGAATCGCCCGCAGGATGCAGCCCGCCGCCATAGCTTGCGGCCAGGGCCGCCGCCGCGCAGAGGGCAAGGGCCTTCGTCAGCCGGATCATCGCACCTCTCACCTGCCGTTTCGCCCCCGTTCCATGCCGCCTCTGGCCGACCTGCACCAGTGACGACCCGTGCAATGCCCGTGCAACGGCAAGGGGCCGCGCCCAAGGACGCGGCCCCTTCCGATACGACAGCCGAGCCGCGTCAGCCGCGGGCGCGGCCCACCAGCTTCCACGCGACGGGGAAGATCAGGGCCGCGACGGCCAGTTTCATCAGGTCGCCGACGACGAAGGGAGCCAGACCCCAGGCCAGGGTCTGGTCCCAGAGCGAGCCGTAGGTCGCCACGTCCAGCCTGCCGGTTCCGACGATCCAGGTGGCCAGCCACGCGAGGCCGGTGACGTAGAGCGCCACGTTCCCCGCCAGCATCGCGCCCGCCATCTTCAGCGGCGAGCGGTCCCAGCCGGCGCGGGCGGCCAGGCCGAGGATGCCCACGGCCAGCACGTAGCCCGCGAGGTACCCGCCGGTCGAGCCGGTCATGTAGGCAAGGCCGTTCAGCTCGGCCGTCGAGCTCTGGAACACGTCGAAGCCGAGGGCGCCGATCAGCATGTAGCCGAAGATCGTCGTCAGGCCGAGGCGCGGGCCATAGGCGGCGCCGATCGACAGGACCGCGAGGGTGCCGAGGTTCACCGCCACCGGCGACGGCGGCACCGCGAACTTGATCTGGGCCATGACGGTCAGAAGGGCGATGCCCAGCACCACCAGCACCGCCTGCTTGATGCGCAGGGCCGTGCCCTCGCTCGGGCCGAAGGCTTCCGCCAGAACCCGGTTTCCCGTCAACGTCATCGCCATGTCAGGCCCCCTCGTTGCATGCGTCTGATCCGTTTGTGCCCCATGCGCCGCGGCGCGGCAAGGGCCGGCGCGTGGCCGTCAGCGGCGGTACCGGCAGATCATCGTGTAGTCCTTCCGGGGGCCGGAGACCTCCCACCGGGCCTCCCAGAACAGCGGCCAGCCGCCGAAATCGTAGATCACACGGTAACGGTCGGGGTCGCAATCGTGCGCCGCGCCCCCGCCGTCGAAGGGCAGATGGTGAAACGGCCGACCGTCGTCGAAGGAGACGTCGACGCCGTCCGCGGCCGGCACCCAGAGATAGCGGCGCTCGGCCGACAGGGGCGCCGCGCCATCCAGCTGCAACCGGCCCGCCTCGGAATAAGCCCAGGCGCCGTCCGCCGGCTCGATCCGCGCCACGCCGCCGAACCGCCCGTCCGGTCCGCGCCGGTCGGCGATCTCCTTCGAGAGTCGCCAGGGGCCTGCGAAGTCCTCGATCCGGCTTGGCATGGCGCCTCCCTTGTTCCCCGTCCCGGCCCTCATTATGACGCCCGCGACGCCTGCGCCAACCGTGAAAGGGCCCGCCCCATGAT
>JAMWZF010000686.1:266-506 GCA_024304875.1 Paracoccaceae bacterium | reverse complement strand
AGCGCCGCAATCTTGTGGGGTGCTTCGCGTGTAATGTCCTTGCCATCCAGGGTGATTGTGCCCGATGTCACCGGAAGAACCCGGCTGATCATGTTGAACATCGTGGTCTTGCCGGCTCCGTTGGGGCCGATCAGGCTGAAAATCTCGCCCTTGAGGACCGGAAAGCTCACATTGTTGACCGCCGTCACGCCACCGAATTTCTTAATCAGATCATCAACCTGCAACAGCACCGTCATGACA
>JAMWZF010000686.1:0-256 GCA_024304875.1 Paracoccaceae bacterium | reverse complement strand
TTCCTCGACTGTCAACGGCTCGAACAACTGCCGCCCCTCAGGAACCGTGACAACGCCGCGGCGCACGATTTCGTCGGGTTTGCGGCCAACGAGGTCTTCACCTTCGAAGGTGATTGTGCCGCCGATGATCTCGCCCTCCTCAGGGTAGAGCACACCGGATATCCCCTTGAGAATCGTCGATTTCCCCGCCCCGTTCGACCCCAGCAAAGTGACGATCTTGCCCTGCTCGACCGAGAGTGACGCATCGCGCACCGCT
>JAMWZF010000685.1 GCA_024304875.1 Paracoccaceae bacterium | reverse complement strand
ACCGCAAACCCCGCAAATTGCCGGTGGTGCTCAGCGTGGAGGAGGTGGCCGACCTGCTGGCCGCGGTTCCCGGGCCGGGGCTCAAGTATCGGGCCGCGCTCAGCATAAGCTACGGTGCGGGGCTGCGCGCCTCCGAAGTGTGTAATCTCAAGGTCAATGATATCGACAGCGACCGGATGCTGATCCATGTCGATAATGGCAAGGGCGGTCGGGATCGCAAAGCGATGCTGTCGCCCAATCTGCTTGCCTTGTTACGCGACTACTGGTGCGAATCCCGTCCGGAGGGATGGCTGTTCCCGGGCAAACCCAAGATCAATCCGCTGTCGCCACGCCAGTTGAACCGGGCGTTCACCTCGGCCAAGCACATGGCGGGCATAAAGAAAGCGGCAACGCTGCACACGCTCCGCCACAGCTTCGCGACCCATCTGCTGGAGGCGAACACGGACGTGCGGGTCATTCAGGTGCTTCTCGGCCACGCCAAGCTGACGACCACTGCGCGTTATGCCCATGTGGCCACCAAGACGATCCGCAGCACCGTC
>JAMWZF010000684.1 GCA_024304875.1 Paracoccaceae bacterium | reverse complement strand
ATCGTGCGCGCCGTGCGAGACCAATGCGGGCCGGATTTCCTTGTCATCTACCGAATTTCGGCGGCTGATCTGGTCGAGGGCGGCGCGCCCGCCGATGAAATTGCGGCACTGGCGCGCAAGATCGAGGCGGCGGGGGCGGATATTCTGAACACCGGCATCGGTTGGCACGAAGCGCGCGTGCCGACGATTGCTTATCCGGTTCCGCGAGGTGCCTGGCGGCAGGCGGCGGCCAATGTGAAGGCCGCAGTGTCCATTCCTGTGGTCGCCTCGAACCGGATCAACACGCCCGCAATGGCCGAGGACATCCTTGCCTCTGGCGAGGCAGACATGATCTCGATGGCCCGGCCCTTTCTGGCCGACCCGCATTTCGTCAAGAAGGTGCGCGAGGGCCGCGCGGACGAGATCAACACCTGCATCGCCTGCAACCAAGCCTGTCTGGATTTTATCTTTTCCGACCGGCCGGTGAGCTGTCTGGTCAACCCTCGGGCAGGCCGCGAAACCGAATTCCGGGACACGCCGACAGATTCACCCCGGAAGGTGGCGGTTGTCGGCGGCGGCGCCGTGGCCATGCCCGCGGCGGCCGAGGCGGCACGGCTGGG
>JAMWZF010000683.1 GCA_024304875.1 Paracoccaceae bacterium | reverse complement strand
ACAACAAGATCATGCCGCACAGACCCGGCACGATATATGTCTCGTAGGTGATGTAGGTCTGATAGGGCGCGATAATGCTGATGCCCAACGCCGCGCGAAATCCTGCGGCAAAGACCAGCAGCCAGACCAGAGGCCGCACGAGGGCTGCAACAAAACGCTCGCGCTGGTGCACGAAACGCAACGCTTCGCGCAGCGAAATGGCGTAAAGCGATGTCAGATAGGCATTCATTCGGGCGCCCCTGTCAGCTTTAGAAAACGGTCGGAAAGAGGCATCTCTGCGCTGATGTCGCCGGCGGTGCCAATGGCCAGAATTTTCCCACGGTGCAAGATCACTAGGCGGTCATCGGGGCGCACCTCGTCTGTCAGATGGGTCGCCCAGAGCACGCAGGTGCCCTCAGCCGCCAAATCATGCACATGGGCGGTGATGGCATGGCGTGCGGCAGCATCGAGGCCCACAGTCGGTTCGTCGAGCAAGAGCACCGAAGGATTGTGCAAAAGGGCGCGGGCGATTTCGGTCCGGCGTTTGTGACCGCCGTTCAGCGTGCGGGCCTTTTCACCGGCGCGGGCGCGCATGTCCAAACGGTCAAGTGCCGCATCAATGGCGGCCTCGGCCCTGCGGCCCGACATCT
>JAMWZF010000682.1 GCA_024304875.1 Paracoccaceae bacterium | reverse complement strand
GGCAGGTCGGGGTCCCGTGAACGACGCCCAAGTTCGAAAAGGACGATTCTGGCGGCCTCTGCACCTTCCTGAAGACACTCGAAAGTCGCGTAAGTGCCATTCGCCGCGCCGGCGACAGACAGCCCGGGCACCGCGTCCTGGGCCGCGCGGAAGGCCATCGTCTCGGCGGCCCAGACCGGCCTGGCGCCAAGGTGACAGGTGAGGTGGATTGACGGACTCCAACCTCCCGCCACGGCGAGGCAGTCGGCCTGAAGCCAGCTTTCCCTGTCCTCCTGGCTGATACGGATCCGGGTGAGGCCGCGCCGGCCGCGGGTGCCGGTGACCTCTCCGCCGGGGTAGAACGGCACGCCGAGGTCGGTTTTCGCCTCGGGCCGGGCATCCACCAGCGCGGCCACCCCGACGCCCGCGGCCACGAGGTCACGGGCGGTGCGATGGGCGTCGTCGCCCGATCCGAAGACGGCGATCCGGCTGCCCGGGCTGACGCCGTGCCGATGCAGGTAGGTCCGCACCGCGCTCGCCACCATGATCCCCGGCCGGTCGTTGTCGGGGAAGGCGATGGGCCGCTCGATCGCGCCGGCGCAGAGGATCGCGCGGGACGCGGTGATCCGCCAGAAGCACTCCTGAAGGGTGTCCTGTCCCGGCTCGCCCACCCGCTCCA
>JAMWZF010000681.1 GCA_024304875.1 Paracoccaceae bacterium | reverse complement strand
GACTGGTCGAGAGCGTCACCGCCTCCTGACCCACCAGCCGCGGCCCCTGCGCGTCGATCCAGTCCGAAAGGTTCCGGTCGGGTGCGCCGTGGAACTGCCCGCCAAGTGCGGAGCCGCTGCCGATGTCGAAGGGCAGGGCGCGGGACAGGGCCTCGCCGATGAACATCCGGTCCGCGTTCGCCTTGACGTAGTCCCGCTCGGACGGCTGGCCGCACCACCAGGTGGCGATATTGGGCAGCTTGAGCGGCCCGCCTGTCAGCACCCGGCTGATCTTGGGCAGGAAGGCCATGAGCGCGCGGGTTTCGAGGATGCCCGACCCCAGCGCATTCACGAGGGAGACGTTCCCCCGCCGGATCGCGTCGACCAGCCCCGGCGTGCCGATCTGGGAGGTTCCGTCAAGCTCCAGCGGGTCGGCATAGGCCGCATCCAGCCTGCGCCAGAGCACGCCGATGGGCTTCGGCCCCGACACGGTGCGCATCTTCACCTCGCCGTTCTCGACGATCAGGTCCTCGCCCTCGAGCAGGGCCATGCCGAGGTAGCGGGCGATGAAGGCGTGCTCGAAATAGGTGTCGTTGCCGGGGCCGGGGGTGAGCAGGGCCATGCGGCTCTCACCGTCCTCCGGCAGGCCCTCCATCGCGCTGCGAAAGGCGCGGAAGAAGCCGGCGAGGCGGCGGG
>JAMWZF010000680.1 GCA_024304875.1 Paracoccaceae bacterium | reverse complement strand
GACAGGCTGCATCCCCCCCGACAGCTCACCCACGAGGGCCGTGGCGCGGTCGGAAAGTCCAACGAGTTCAAGCTGTTCATCGACCTTCTTCAGACGCTTTGCCCGCGGCATCCCGTCCAGCTCCAGTCCCAGCGCCACGTTGTCCCGCACCGTGCGCCAGGGCAGCAGGCCGAACTGCTGGAACACCATGGCGACGCAGGTTCTTCTTATTTTTCTGAGGGTTGCAGGGTCCGCCTTGGTGACCGAGGCCGACCAGTCCCCGTCCGACACCCGCACCTCGCCCCGCGCGACCGGGTTCAGTCCGTTAACTGCCCGGAGCAGCGTGCTTTTTCCCGATCCCGACAGACCCATCAGGACCACGATCTCGCCTTCCTCGACACTCAGCGAGCAGTCGTGCACGCCCAGGATCTGGTCGGTCTCGGCCTGCACCTCCGCCCGGCTCTTGCCGGCATCCATCAGCGGCAGGGCTGTCTCAGGTCTGGACCCGAAGACAATGGAAACATTATCGAATTCGACGGCGCTCATCGGCCCCTCAACTTCAGGAGGCGGTCGAGGATGATCGCCAGGACGACGATCACCAGCCCGCTTTCGAACCCCATCGCGGTGTTCACCGTGTTCAGCGCCCGCACCACCGGCACGCCCAGCCCGTCCGCACCGACAAGGGCTGCGATCACCACCATCGACAGCGACAGCATGAT
>JAMWZF010000068.1:3930-11612 GCA_024304875.1 Paracoccaceae bacterium | reverse complement strand
CCGGGACCGACGCCCCCGCACTGGTGACGGAGGGCGACTGGTCGCGCGGTCTGCCACCCTGCGCCAGCTGCCACGCGCTTGATCCCGGGTCGGACCGCTCCCGCGCGACGCCCCGCCTGCATGGCCAGCCGCGCGCCTACCTCGAGGCGCAGCTCCGCGCCTATGCCGAGGGTGAGCGCCGGTCCGACCCGATGGGACGGATGCACGCCTTTGCCGGTGAACTCGAGCCCGGCGAGATCGCGGCTCTCGCCGCCTATTACGCGTCATGGGCGCCCGCATCTGTCGAGACCCAAACCCCGATGGAGGAGGCGTCGCAATGAAGACTGCAGCCATTCTGTCGCGCCGGTCGTTCCTGACCGGAGCCGCCACGGCGGCGCTGGTCCCCGGCTTGCCCGCGGCTCAGATCACCGCGCCGCCCTTTGCCGAGTTCGCCGCCGCCTGCCGGGCGTTGTCGGGCTTCGACGCTCTGCCGCGCGGATTGATCGAAGGCGCTGTGGGGTCTCTCGACGCAGGCGCAAGATCCGCGCTGGTGGGGGACAGCGCTCCCGAGGACGTGCAGAAGAGACTTCTCAAGACGCTCTATGCCGGGATGCACACCCCCGAAGACGGCGAGCCGAGCCGTTTCGCCTACTCGCAGGCGCTGATGTACGCGGCCGTCGAGGACAGTCTGAACGTGCCCAGCTATTGCGGTGGCCTGCCGGGCTACTGGGCGGAAAAGCCATTCTCCGCATGAAAGTGGTCAGACCGGGGGCTCATGGTGCCAATCTCCGAGGTCGGTCGATCGAGGGCCAGACCCGTGGTCGAAGCAGGCAGGCTTACGACGGCCAGATACCTGGAAGACAACTATTTGATTGCCATTTTCCAGAAGTTTCAATCGACGTTGGAAAAGTATTGGAGACAGCGAAGTCGAAGGCGGAAACACTGAGAAAGCCAGTGATACAATTCTACCAGCCTTTAAGCTAGAAACATTCGTGATTCATGACGGGTCGCTTTGGCACCAGCGCTATCATGACCCACACCCATCCCATCCCAAGCTCACTGCGAGTTCCATGGACTGACCCGTCGATAGCGGCACCAGACCAGGCTGCCCGGGCTGGTTCGCCGCATCCACAATATGGTTCACCGGCTCAAAGCAGAAGACGTCTGCCCCCCTGCCCCGCGAGAAAACGATGGCCACGTCCATATCTGGCGCGTTCACCTGGACCTTAAGGCCGTGCTTGGGCTGGAGGACCTGCGCCCCTCCACGCCACTGTGTGAATGCATTGTTTATTAGGTCGTCCGGCAGGGGCCGAGGCACCGTGAAATCGAACTCCTGGGCATCTCTCAGAGACAAATGCTTACTTGGCAGATGCCGCTCGTCAGCCAGCCAGATCCCACCGGCATCGAAGGCCAGCCGTGTTCCCGACAAGCGGTGAAACCATGGATGAAAGCCGCCGCCGAACGGAAGCCGCGGGCCCGTGTTCACGATGGTAAGCCGGCAGTCCAGCCGACCATCCTCAAGCCGGTAGTCCAGCAGCGCCTCATAGCGGAACGGCCCGATCGCGCCTTCCCGCAAGCTGAGGCGGGCGAATGTGGTGGCAGAGTCTTCGACGTCCCATGCCCGTTGGAAACCATCGCCATGGACAGGAAACTCCTGTCCTTCGATATTGCAGGGGACCTTGATGAAATCACCCTCGAATGGAAAGCCCCCACCGGAAATGCGGTTCGAGAAAGGCACCAGCACATTACAGGCAAGGGCGAAGGGCCGGTCGCTGCCGTCCCACCCGCGCAGAACCGGCGCAGTCCCATCCGGCTTGAGCGCATTGAAGAAGGCGATGCCTCCACCGAGGGCCGGGGCGATGCCGATATGGCTGCGGCCGTCTCTCAGCTCGATCAGGGCACTCATGTCCGCCTCCGCCGCCCTTTGCACTCATCCGTTGATCGGCACACCTTTACAGGACAACAGCTTCGAGAAGCCGTCGAACGCCGAGTTCGCGAGCGTGGGGGTCCGGGGCACGCCGCAGAGGTCGCAGGCCCTCTCGTAGGAGGCGGCGACCGCGCCGTCGGCGAGGATCTGGATGGGCCGTCCGCCAGCACCCGGGAGAAGCCGGATCATGTTCTCCAGCTCGATACCGATCAGCAGACCGCCGAGGTAGGCGGTGACTTCGTCAGGGCGGATTTGGCCGAGCAGAACCCCCGCGCGCGCCGCAAAGACCGATGCAATGGCGCCGGTCTCATGGCCAGCCGCCACGCCCCGGTCGAAGGCCGGGCCGAGCGACGGGCCCGGTTCGGCCAGTTTGCCGACGAGAGAATGGGCGCCCAGCAACTCCAGCAACTCGCCGGTGATGCAGGTCCGGAAGGCCGTGACCTTGTCGCCGTCGAGCAGGACCCATTTGCTGTGTGTGCCGGGCAGGACGACGACGCGCAGGCCTGCGCCTTCGACCCGTGCGAGCTGCACCTCTTCCCCCCGCATTACGTCAGGCGGATCCGCCTGGGAGATCCCCGGCAGGAAGTTCAGGGTCAGCGCGCCGTGACGGATTTGTCTCGCGCCGCGCATCAGGTCGTCCAAGGTGGCGGGGACGGGCAGGTAGTCCGTCTCGACCCAGCCGTTCCGGCTCGTCACCATGCCCGAAAGGTAAACGTTCTGGACGCGGTCGGCCCAGCCGCCCACGACCTCGTCGAAGACTGCCTCCATCTCTTCCCGCCCCTGCAACCGCTTGATGCCGCGGTCGGAGCGGCGGCTATCGACCACCGCGCCGTCCTCGATGAGCGCGGCCCTGAGGTTGCTGCTTCCCCAGTCGATGCAGATGAGCGCCGTCATTCGGCGGCACGCTGTTCGGCAGGCGCCACCGCGCGGCGAATGTCAGCCTCGAAGGCGTCGAGCTGGGCGAGGCCGAAATCGGTCGGGACCAGTGACGGTTCGCGTTCGGTCCCGATCTCTATCCCCGCTTGCCGCGCGAAGAGCCGCTTTCCGTAGCAGAGCATCCCCGGCACGGAGCGTGACATGAAGACGATGGCGGGCAGCAGGCGGCGATGGATCTCGATCGCCTCTTCCTCGCGGCCGTCACGCCACAGGTTGTAGATCGCCACCTGAGGGGCGAGGAAGTCGGGCGCCGGGATCAGCCCTGCCCCGCCCGAGGACAGAAGGGCCGGGAATTCGATCCCTCCGTGGCCGCCGAAGACCTCGAAGGCACCGCCGGACTCCCGGATCGAGCGGGCGATGTCCACCGACCACCCCTCCCCCTTGAGTATGCGGATGTTGGGATGCGACGCATTGAGCGCCACCAGTCCCTCGACCGAAAGCGACACGTCAAGGTTGACCGGGTTGTTCTGGACCGCCACGTCGATGTGGACCGCATCGGCGACAGTTCCGAAGAACCGTATGAGGTCGGCCTGGGACATGCCCTTGATGGGTGGCGGTTGGAGGATGACCCAGTCGGCACCCGATGCGGCAGCCGCCCGGGCAAAGGCTACCTGACCGCTCACCGAGGGCTCTGCCACGGTCACCGCGTAGGGCACGCGGCCGGCGATGAGTTCGCCCACCATCTCGACGAGGTGCAGGCGTTCGTTGACGTCCATCTTGTGGACCTCGGTGACGAGGCCGAGGACAGCGATCCCGTGCGCGCCGTTATCGATGCAATATTCCACTTGCCGGGCCATGGCGCCCCGGTCCAGCCGGCCGTCGCTGCCCCAGAAGGCGTAGAGGATGGGGTATATTCCGTGCCGGTTCATGTGATCGGTCCCCGCACATGCTCCAGCAGAGCGTCGGCGGGCCGGACGCCGAGGCCTGGTCCGGTGGGAACGGTGTAGACACCCTCGGCGCAGGACATGTCGCCCTCGGTGAAGGTGAGGTTCCGGTCGAAGATGGAGTGCTGGTATTCGTGGTACGGCACCCGCTGAAGTGCCGCCGTGGCCTGCAGGCTGGCGGCCATGAAGATCCCTGTCGAGATTGAGGCGTGCGGGATGACATGCTTGTGGAATGTCTGGGCCAGCTGCCCGATCCGGGCGAACTGGGTGATGCCGGTGTGGCCGATCTCGGGCTGAAGGATGCCACAGGTTCCGGCGGTCAGGCGCTGGCGGACCTCGTAGACGGTCCGCCACTCCTCGCCCAGGGCCAGCGGCGTGCCGATGCTGGCCGCGACTTTGGCCTGCCCCTCGATATCCTCGGGCTGACAGGGGGCTTCGGCGAAGTAGAGGTTATGGGGCTCGAGCCGGCGGATCAGGCGGATCGCCTCGCTCGCCTCGAACTTCCAGTGCAGGTCCACCATCAGGTCGACGTCTGGCCCCACGGCCTCACGCAGGGCTGCCATTTCCTGCACGATCCCTTCGTCCGACACCGCTGCCGCGAATTTGATCGCGCGGTAGCCCTTGCTGACGAAGTCCTCGGCCAGCGCGCACCGCTCGGCCAGGGTCGCCCTGGGCAGGCCCGAGACGTAGGCCGGAAGCGTATGGTGACGCTGACCGCCAAGAAGCTGGGCCACCGAGAGCCCGGCACGGTGGCCGTAGAGATCCCAAAGGGCGATATCGAGTCCGGCCAGCGCGTCGACGTAATAGCCACCGAAGAAGCCCCGGACGCGCATCAGGTCGTAAAGGTCCTCCCAGATCACCGCGACTTCCGACGGGCAGCGCCCGAGGATGACCGGAGCGAGCAGGTTGTCGATGATCGCGGTCACCGCTTCGGGCGCCGCGATCCCGTAGGTCTCGCCCCAGCCGACCACGCCGCTCTCACCCGTGATCCGGACAAGCACCGAGAGGTCGGAGGCGGGGTAAATCGACCGGTTGCCCTTGCGGATGAGGTAGCCCTTGTCGTTGATGAACTCTCCGTCACGCAGCGGTCCCAGGTAGGGCACTTCGCGCGGGATGGAGACGACGAAGGTCTCGATCTTCGCGATCCGGTCGAGCGGGGCGGTGGTGGTGCTGTCGTGGCGGGTCACTCTGCGGCCTCGTAGTGCTTGACGGGAAACTCCGTCAGTTCCGGGGAAATCTGCATCAGGAGCGCGTCCAGTTCGGCCCGGTCCCCGGCGTCCATCCGGGGACCCGCCCCGCGCACGTGGGTGGCGGTGATGACGCCGCGGCGGGCGAGCACCGTCTTGGTCATGTCCATCCGGAACACCGCCTGGAAGTTCAGCAGCGGCATGGAAACGCGGAACAGGCGCCGGGCCTCGGCCTCATCCCCCCGATCCCATGCCTGGACCATCCTGACATGCAGATCTGCAAGTTCGGCAGCCGGGAGAGTGCCCAGCGAGCCGCGTGCCAGCTCGTCTGTGATGTAGCGGCCGCCCGCCCCGCCAAAGACGCCGAGGATACTATCTCCGGCCGCGTCGCGGATTCGGGTGAGGTTCTGGCCGCAGGGCATCGTCTCTTCCTTGGCGTAGTCGATACCGGCCAGTCCGCAGATCGCCGCGACATCTTCGGGCGGCAGGCCCGCGCCGATCGGATGCGGCGCGTTCTGTAGCATCACGGACATCGGCGCATCGTCTGTCACCGCTTCGAAGAAAGCGCGCTGCGCCTCGACGCTCTTGCCTGCACCTGCGGTGGCCATGACCATCGCCGCCTGTGCGCCTGCCTTCGCTCCCTCGGCCATGTGCCGACGGACGCCATCCGGGCTCGCTGCGCTGGCGCCCACCACGAAGGGAACCCGACCCTTCAGCACCCGGCCCAGCCGGTCGGTCAGCAACGCACGCTCGTCATCGGTCAGGGTGTCAACCTCCGACGCCACGCCGGGAAAGACCACTCCGTCGACCCCGACCGAGAGGCAAAACTCGACCACGTTGTCGAAGTCCTCTACGGCGACGCTGCCGTCCTCGTGAAACGGGGTGCAAAGCACCGGGAAACATCCGCGCAATACGGTCATTTGACTGCTCCTGCTGTCACGCCCTCGATGAAGAACCGTTGCAGGCCCATGAACGCCACGATCACCGGGATCGAGGCCAGGATCGACGCGGCCATCGCGCCGCCCCAGTCCGAGTGGCTGTCGTTGAGATAGGTCAGCAGGATCCCCGGCCCGACGGTCCGCTTGTCCTCGCTCACGATCAAGGTCAGCGAATAGAGAAGGTCGTTCCAGCTCCACATGAAGCTGTAGAGGAGCACCGTCACGATGGGCGCGATCGAGACCGGCAGCACGATCGTGTGCAGGATCCTAAGGTCGGATGCACCGTCGGCCCGGGCCGCCTCGATCAACTCGTTCGGGACCTGGCTGAAGTAGCTGTAGAGCATGTAGGTCGCCACCGGCAGAGCGAAGACGATGTAGGAGATCATCAACCCGCCCCGGGTATCCAGAAGCCCCCAGCCGGTGAACATCGGGTAGATGGTGATCAGCAGCAGCCCGAAGGGGAACATCTGGGCGGACAGCATGAACAGCATGACCGGCCGCCGTCCGATGTAGCGGTACTTGGCGAAGGAATATCCCGCATAGACCGCCATCGTGGTGTTGATCAGCGCCGAGCCGAGCGACACGAAGAGCGTGTTCCCCAGCTGAAGCAGCAGCCCGCCGTCGGTCAGGGCATAACGGAAGTGCTCCAGTGACCATGTCTGCGGCCAGAAGGTCGGCACCACGCGGTAGAGCTCCTCGTTGGTCTTGAAGGCCGAAATGATGAGCCAGTAGACCGGAAAGAAGATGAAGAAGCCGATCAGCAGGGCGGTGATGCCGAAGCCGATCTTGGCCTGGGTCGAAGAGAGATCCAGCATCACTCGGTCCTCGCCATCAGTTGCCGAAGGTAGAAATACGCAGGCGGCAGGATCGTCGCGACCCAGACCACGCCCACCGCGGCGGCCATGCCGATGTCCCATTGCTCGAAGGCGCGGCGATAGACCTCGATCGACAGCACGGTGGTGGCGCGTACGGGGCCCCCGCCGGTCAGTGCCCAGATCGTGTCGAAGTGTTGCAGGTTCCCGATCATCCCCAGCACGACCGTCACCATGATGACGGGCCGCAGGTGCGGCAGGACATGATGCATCAGCACGTGCCAGTTGCCGGCTCCGTCAACGCGGGCGGCCTCCACCTGTTCGCGGTCCATGCTTTGCAGACCCGCGATGAAGAATGCCATGAACAGCGGAACGCTGAGCCAGACCTTGGCGATCACGACCGCCGCCATCGCACCCCCGGGCGTCGAGAGGTAGGCCTGCGGGTAGTCGATGAAACCGAACTCCATCGCCACCGCGTTCAGCAGGCCGTAGCGCGAGTTGAAGATCCATCCCCAGATGAAGGCGGCAACGATGGCGGGCATCACCCAGGGCATCAACGACAGACCGCGCAAGGCGCTCCGGCCCCGGAACGGGTGGTTGAGGATCAGCGCCCAGCCAAGGCCGAGCAGGATCGAGAACACCGTGGCGGCGCCGACGAAGATCAGCGTCGAGACGAAAGAGCCGATGACGGCCTCGTCCGTCAACACGTCCACGAAATTGCTGATGCCGGTCCACTCGGGCTCGGACATCGCGATGGTGTATTCGTAGAACGACAGCCATAGCGCCTCGAGGAAGGGGAACAGCACAACGACGCCAAAGGCCGTCAGGGCTGGGACGAGCAGCAGGAGGCCAAAGCGCCGTTCAGCGGCCTTCAGCCCGCCGCGCCGGGCGTCCGGTGACACCCTGGGGGCCGGGGCCGTGTCTGCGTGTGGGTCGACACTGGTGGTCATGAGCGGAGGTCCGTCATCTCGGGGTAGTGGTTGCGGGGTGCGGAAATCGTGCCGGACCCTGCGGCGGGG
>JAMWZF010000068.1:0-3920 GCA_024304875.1 Paracoccaceae bacterium | reverse complement strand
CCCGCCGCCAGACCGCAAGGGGCCGGCGGCGGGCGGTCGGAAAATCACTCTTCCGCAAGGGCCTCTTCGAGCCGCGCCTGCAGGTCGTCCGCCGCTTCCTGCGGGGTCTTCTGACCCAGAAGCGCGGCCTGGACCTCTTCCCCGATGATGTCGGAGATGGCGCCCCCGTTGGACAGCGGCGCGATCGGGTTGGCACGCGGGGCGACCGCGGCCTCGGCCCAGGCGGTCATGTAGCCGTCGCTCTTGACCTCTTCGCTGTCGAGGCCGCTGACGGTGGGCGGGAGCGCGCCCTTGACCAGGGCAAAGTCGACCAGCACCTCGTCGGAGAGCAGGTTCATCAGGAAGCCGGACGCCGCGCTGTCGGGTGAGGCGTTGTCCTCGTTGAACATCACCAGCACATGGCCCCACTGGATCGCGGCAGGTGTGCCGTCCTCTTCCAACGTCGGTGTTTCCATCGGGATGATGTTCACGGCGTAGTCCTCGCCCTGCCCCGAGAAATCGGCGGCGAAGTTCTTGGCGCTCGGCGCATCGAAGTAGAAGGCCGAGGCCTCCTGCCCGAACAGGCGGCGCGCGTCGGGGCGGTCGATCTCGGGCGCGGCGAGACGGTCGTTCATCAGCCCGACCATGAACTCGAGGGCAGCGACCCCCTCGGGAGAGTTCACGTCGGCATTGCCTTCGGCGTCGATCACGTCCGCCCCGAACGTCCAGGACCAGATCAGGTAGTCGAGCAGGATCGAGGCGTTGTTCTTGGTCGCCATCGTATAGGGCACCGAGTTCGGCACGTTGTCACGGACCTGCACCAGTGCCTCGCGGAATTCCTCCACGGTGTCTGGGATCTCGGTCACGCCGGCGGCGTCGAGCACCCTTTGGTTCGCGACCATGCCGATGGTCCCGGCGATCCAGGGTAGAGCGACCTGCCTGCCGTCGACCTGACCCATGGCGAGGAAGCTCGCCGGGATCATCGCTTCAAGCGTCTCCTGGCCAAACACCTCGTTGAGGTCCTGTACCTGCTCGATGTTGGCGATCGTCGGCAGGAAACGGGCCTGCACCTGCATGATGTCGGGAAGTGTATTGGTGCGGGCACGAAGGAATGCGTTCTTGTTGATGTCGCTCCAGGCGTAGCCGATGGGTTCGACCTCGTTGCCGCTGGCCTCGGCATAGCCGTCCATGAGGGACTGGATCAGGTCGCGCCCCGAGTCCTCGGTATAGGTCCAGTTCATGAATTCGACGGTGTCGGCCTGGGCCGGGACCGCGAAAGCCGCGGCGGCCAGACAGACCGCGAGCGATTGGGTGATCTTGGTCATGTGGGTCTCCTCCCTGATTTTTGGAACTTCGTTCCAAGAATATTTCTACAGCGTCGGACGGTTTGTCGCAAGTGTCTTGGAACTAAGTTTCATCAGTTGTCACGGGCGCGCCGGATACGGCCGGGACCAGCCACGCCGGTAGAACGGGTGATCGGCATCGGCTTGGGCCTCGGCCACCTTCTTGTCGGCGTGGGCGGCGGCGAAGCCGTCCAGCAGCCCCCGCACCAAATCTGTGTCGAGCCGCGCCCGCACTTGCGGATGCTCCGCGACGACATTGCGCTGTTCCCCCGGATCCTCCCCAAGATCGAAGAGCGCCTCACTTCCGTTCCTGTACCGGACCAGCTTCCAGCGAGCGTCCCGGGCCATAACGCCGTGCACGGTCGCACCGACGAAGACCCTGGCCTCCTCCGGCGAATCGAGCGGCTGGCCATCGACCTGCCCCGGCACCTCGACGCCCGCCCACTTGAGGAAAGAGGGATAAAGATCGAGCAGCGAGACAGGCTGCGCCGGGGCCGCTTCGATAGGCTCCCGGAAATCGGCCACGATCAGAGGCACGCGAATCGCCGGTTCGTGGAAATACGTCTTGCCGACCAGTCCGAAGTCACCGAGGTAGTCGCCGTGATCGGAGGCGAAGACAACGATGGCGTTGTCCAGCCGGCCCGAGGTCTTCAGTGCGGCCATGATCGTGGCCACATCCTCGTCGAGCCGCTCGACCAGCGCGGCGTAGTGATGCCGAATGCGGCGTATTTCGGCGGCGCCCAGTTCCTCGTAATCCAGATCGGCCCAACCCCGCTTGTAGGACGCGACGAAAGCAGCGCGATGGGACGCGCTCTCTGCCGTCTGCGGCAGCGGCGCGGGCAGCCTTTCTGGGTCTATGCGGGCCAGAGCCTCTTCGGTCGGATCATAGGGGCAGTGCGGCCCGGGGAAGCCGACCATCAATGCAAGCGGCTGGTCGGTGGGGGCGGCGGCGATGACCTGTGCCGCGCAACCGGCGACCCAGCGGTCCACCTGCAGATCGTCAGGCAAGTCGTTGACCGAAGCGCCCTTCCATTCGCCGTATCCGCGCTGCTCGCGGCCATGCATCTTCCTGTAGCCCACCGCCTTCAGCGCTGCGTCGTAGTCGTCGGCGATGTGGATGTGACGCTTGTCCTCGGCGATGATCCGCTCTGCAAAACCTTCGGAAACATCCCACGGGTAGAAATGCATCTTGCCGACAGCGGCGGTGTGATACCCCGCCCCGGACAACAGTTCGGGCCACGTCCTCATTCCCATCTGGTGTCGGTCGGGCCGCGGCCAATGCAGGTTGTCCATTACCCCGACAGCCTGCGCGGACTGCCCGGTCAGCATGCTGGCGCGGGCCGGAACGCAGATCGGCGCGGGGGAAATGCAGGTCTCGAATCGCCGGCCCGAGGCCGCCAGGGCGTCGATCGCCGGGGTCCTCAGAAAGCGCGCGCCGTAGCATCCGAGAAAGTCGTGGCGTAGCTGGTCGGGCAGAAGGAAGATGATGTCGGGCTGACCGGTCATACGACGCCACCGTCGACGATGAAGGTCTGCCCGGTGATCATCCGGCTGTCGTCCGCGGCCAGGAACAGGGCCATGCGGGCCACGTCCGGGGGGAGCAGAAACTCCTGAAGACATTGCTTCTGGAGATACTCGTCGAACTTGCCCTGATAGATCGCCTTGGCTCGCGTGACCTGGCGCTCCGTCAGGATCCAGCCCGGGGCAATGGAGTTGACCCGGACGCCGCGCGGCCCGACCTCGCGGGCCAGCGACCGTGTCAGGCCCTGGATGGCGGACTTGGCCGTCGTGTAGGCGATCAGCCCCGGCGCGCCCTGCATCCAGCTGTTGGAACCCATGTTGATGATTGCACCGCCGGTGCGGGCCAGGTCGCCCAGAACGGCCTGGGAGGCAAAGAACTGATGCCGCAGGTTGACGGCCATCCGGTCATCCCAGAGCTCGGCCGTGACCTCCTCGACCGGACAGCGATCGTCGTTGCCCGCGTTGTTGACGAGGGCCCTGACAGGACCGGTCTCTTCGGTCAGTTCCGAAATGGCGGCACGCAGGGCAGCGATGTCGCGCAGGTCGGCGATGCGGTGGGCGGGGCGATTGCCGGTCGTCCCGGCGCAGACCTCGGCCACGCGATCCGCCGCATCGGCATCGATATCGACAAAGCCGACCCGGGCACCCTGCGCACAGAAGGCCTCGACCAGGTACATGCCGATGCCGGAGCCGCCGCCGGTGATCAGGACGCCCCGCCCGCCCAGAGAGGGATAACGGGCGGCATCGATGGGAACAGGTTGCAGCTCGGGGTGGCCGGAGGTCTCGAGCATCATGCGGCGCGGGCGGCCCCGGGCCGAAGCCGGACCGTCTGGCCCCCGCCATCGAAGCCGTAGGCATGATCGGCGTCGAAAGTGACGCTGATGGCCGCCCCTCGCTCCAAGCGGCGCTCGCCCGGCAGGCGCACCATGAGTGGCCGCGCCGCGCCGTCGACGGCAAGGATCGCAAACGTATCGGACCCAAGATGCTCGGTCGCTTCGAGCCGCCCTGTCAGCACCCCGTCGCCGTCCTGGCCCAGCCGCATGTGCTCGGGCCGGATTCCGATCTCGACGAGGTCTT
>JAMWZF010000679.1:235-708 GCA_024304875.1 Paracoccaceae bacterium | reverse complement strand
TCGTCGGGATCGCGGCCACGGGCCTGCGATTGGGCACGTTGCGTGCATGGGTCGTGGCGGGATGCCTTGGATCTGCAGGATGCCTTGCCCTGCTGACCCTGCTGGGTCCGCTTGGCCCCGGCGCGCCATTGGTGCCCGTCGTCGTGGCGCTGGGGTTCTTCAACGGAATGTTCGCTGTCGCCGCCATCGGATCGATGATGGCCTTGGCAGGCGATGGCCGCGGTGCACGTGAAGGCACACGCATGGGTCTATGGGGGGCCGCTCAGGCGATTGCCGCTGGATTTGGCGGTTTGTTGGGGGCCGCATCGGTCGATGCGCTCCGCGTGCTTTTTGCTGACGACGCCCCGGCGTTCGGGACCGTTTTCATCGCTGAAGCCGCGCTGTTTCTGGCCGCAGCCTTCATGGCCACACGTATCATGGAAAACCGCCGCGGCGGTGCGCAACTGGTTCCGGGAGAATGAACATGTTTGATG
>JAMWZF010000679.1:0-225 GCA_024304875.1 Paracoccaceae bacterium | reverse complement strand
GGGCGCAGGCCCATCCGGGGCCACAGCGGCCGAGGATCTGGCCCGCTCCGGAGTCAAGGTGGCCATGCTGGACAGGGATGGGCGGATCAAGCCCTGCGGCGGCGCCATTCCGCCGCGTCTGATTGCGGATTTCGATATCCCTGACTCGCAGATCGTGGCGAAGATCACCACGGCGCGGATGATCTCGCCCACCGGACGGGCCGTCGACATCCCCATCGAGAACGG
>JAMWZF010000678.1 GCA_024304875.1 Paracoccaceae bacterium | reverse complement strand
GGGGATTCACGCCGGTCCCGCCATGTTTCGCCAAACTTCTGACGAATTTCTGTCGCGGTCTCCGCGTCGCGGTTTTTCCGATTTGGAAACGGCGCCTCACCCTCTGGTAGAGCCCACCTGGCGTAACGCTCGGAAAACCTTTGAAAACACGCGGGCTGTCTGGCGCATTGCTCACGGAAGGGAAACAGTTGCCTCCGGTCCGCGCAGGACGCGCGCCACCCCGAGGCTGCCGCAAACGCGCCTTAAACTTGTTCATCCGGTGGAACCAATGTCCGGTCCGATGCCCGATTGGATGCTGTCACGTCGAGAGTTCAGGCGTGGTTCCGGCGATTCGGGCCGAAATGAGGCGACATCCCGGGACCGGCAGGGTGCCGCTCAGCGGCTGGGCGCGAACAACCGATGCGATGATGGTGCCGGTGGCGAGACTCGAACTCGCACGAGGGGCTGCCTCGGGGGATTTTGAATCCCCTGCGTCTACCATTCCGCCACACCGGCACGGGGGCTGACGTCACCTATCCCCGCCGCGGGCGCCGGTCAACGGGCCGTCGCCGGTCACAGCCGCGCGGCGCTGAAGGTGTCGCACTCCAGCATGTCCCCCGTCTCGTAGCCGCGGGCGAACCAGCGCTGGCGCTGGGCCGAGGTGCCGTGGGTGAAGGTATGGGGCCGCACCACTTGCCCGGCGTTGCGCTGCAGCGTGTCGTCCCCGATCTGCGC
>JAMWZF010000677.1 GCA_024304875.1 Paracoccaceae bacterium | reverse complement strand
ATCGGCAACGAGCATCGGCAGTATGCTCGCACCAAAATCGATATTACTATAATATATACAGTAGTTAGACGACACTCCGGATCGGCAGAGAATCTCTCGACAGGCCAGCCTACAGCTGCGAACGCATGGCACTTTTCAATCATGGCGTGATGTCCGCCACGGCTGCCGAGAGGTTCGGGTAAAGCAGCGCCATGCCGAACCCCGCGACACCCGCGCCGCAGATCCACACGCCGAGCACCTTGGGTCCGAGGCGGCCGACATGGTCCGAGAGCCGCCCGGTGAAGAGCTGCGAGCCGCCCCACACAAAGCCGTAGACGCCGACGATCCAGCCGACCTCGGTCAGGGTCGCGCCTTGCGTCACGAGGAAGACCGGGAACAGAGCCCATACCAGCGCATCAACGAACTTCTCGACCAAACCCGCCTGAGAGATCGCGAAGAGGCGGCGGTCGCACCAGCTCATCAGCGCGAAGACCTCGCCCGTTGTGGGACGCTCGGACACGTCGGCGGGGTAGCGCGGCAGTGATTTCGGCGGTGCGCCTTGTGGGCGGCAGTCTCGACCTTGGCTCAGGGCAGCATGTCCTTGACCCAGACCACGGTCAGGACTAGTGCCAGCAGCACTACGGCCATTCCGAAGACCAGCAAACCCGCCCGCGCGCCCAGGGCTTCGGCGGCATAGGCGGTCAGGATGCCCGCGATCGCAGCGCAGACATAGCCCGAGAACCTGTCT
>JAMWZF010000676.1 GCA_024304875.1 Paracoccaceae bacterium | reverse complement strand
CGCAACAGCCCCAGGATCTGCGCCTGAATCGTGACGTCCAGTGCGGTCGTGGGTTCATCCGCGATGATCAGGTCGGGTTCGGGCAACAGGGCCATTGCGATCATCAGACGCTGGCGCTGGCCGCCCGACACCTCGTGCGGGTATTTCTTCAGCAACTGCTCAGGGCTGGGAAGCTGAACCAGGTTTAGCATCTCCATGACCTTTTCGCGGTCGATCTTGCGCCTTGCGCGGGGGTAGGAGGCGATGATGGGCGGCAACCACGACGCACCAGGGGTGCGGCGCGGGGATTTCCACTTCATCAGCTCGTCGATCTGCTGGCCGATACCAACGCTACCGAACAGGAATCGGTGCGGGGCCGTCGCGTGACCTTTATCCCGCAAGACCCGTTCACCTCGCTGAACCCTGTGTTCACCATCGGCCAGCAGATCGACGAGCTGATGAAGTGGAAATCCCCGCGCCGCACCCCTGGTGCGTCGTGGTTGCCGCCCATCATCGCCTCCTACCCCCGCGCAAGGCGCAAGATCGACCGCGAAAAGGTCATGGAGATGCTAAACCTGGTTCAGCTTCCCAGCCCTGAGCAGTTGCTGAAGAAATACCCGCACGAGGTGTCGGGCGGCCAGCGCCAGCGTCTGATGATCGCAATGGCCCTGTTGCCCGAACCCGACCTGATCATCGCGGATGAACCCACGACCGCACTGGACGTCACGATTCAGGCGCAGATCCTGGGGCTGTTGCG
>JAMWZF010000675.1 GCA_024304875.1 Paracoccaceae bacterium | reverse complement strand
CTTGGGGGTCATGGGGCAGGCCTTTCTGTCTGGGTTGCATCCTCTATGGGGGCCGGCGCTGACGGGGGCAAGTCAGGTGGCGCTAACAGGAGGTTCGACGGCGCAGGAGGCCGTGGAAATGGGTAACGGACAGCTGCATTAACCATGCATAAGTGAGGTTTTCCTAATGCGTATCAGGGCGTTGGGGCCTGTTCGATGCCTTCAGAACGCTAACGTTCTGGAGTCCTCGGAGATGTCCGGAGCACCGCCGTGACCGCGCCTCGGTCATCGACTATCCGATCGGATCAGAAGCGGTCCAGCGCGTCCTGCATCGCCGCGAAGGCCTGCCCGACGTGGGCGCCGTCGGCGATGGCGTGGTGGACCTCGATCCCGACAGCGCAGGTCGTCCGCCCGTTCGGCCCCTCCACGAACTTGCCCCAGGCGAGGCGCGGAATGCAGTCCTCCGGCCCGGGCATGGCATTGGTCAGGGCGGTGAAATCGACCCAGGGCAGGCAGGAGAGATAGACGAAATCGTCCCGCTCCCCCTGGTTCGGCGCGCGCGGCGCCCCGCCCCGGACCGCCTCGATCTCCGCCCGGGCGGCGGCGTCGAAGGCGGGCCAGTCGGGGTCGAAGTCGATGTAGCCGAAGCCGAAGGTGCCGTCCGGCAGGGCGATCGTGGGCGACAGGGTCAGGCGGGCGTCCACCGGCGGACGCTCTGCCAGCGCCTCTGCGGCGGGCGCGGCAGAGCAGGCGGGGCAGGC
>JAMWZF010000674.1 GCA_024304875.1 Paracoccaceae bacterium | reverse complement strand
CCGTATGTGGCGGCATAGCGGCGCTCGAAGCTGGCGGCGGTGCCCTGGTCCGGGATCGCGAAGAGGCCGCCCTGAAGGCCCGGCAGCGCCAACGCCTGGGGTTGGGCATTCCAGCGGGTCAGGCCGATGTACTGGGCGTCGGAACTGCTCAGGCCCGCCTCCGGCAGGGCCGTGGCAAGGATCGGCAGGTCGGAGGACAGGTCGGCGGTCATGAAGATCGCGTCGGCCCCGCTCGACTGCGCGGCGGCGGCGATGCTCGGCGCGGCATCCAGGATCGCCTGCTGGGACATCGCGTAGCTCTGGATCCCGACGAGGGAGCCGCCGTTGCGACGCACCGCCGCCTCGATCGCCGCTCGGCCGAGCTGACCGCCGAGATCGGATCCGTGAACGACCATGTAGCGATCGAGGCCCTGGCTGCGCCCGTAGGACACCAGCCGGTCGGCGGTGTTCTCGAAGGTCGGGCCGAGAATGAAGACGTTGCCCCCCGCGATGGTGGGGTTGTTCGAGAAGGCGAGCACGTTGATGCCCTGGCCCGCGACGGCGACGCCGGCGGCATTGGCGGCTTCGGCGTAGAGCGGGCCGACGATGATCTTGGCCCCCTCGTTCACGGCTGCGGTGGCGGCGCTGGCGGCGCCGGAGGGGCTGGCGCCCGTGTTGTAGACCCGCAGGTCGATCCGGGCGCCCTGGAGATCGGCCACGGCCAGGCGGGCGGCGTTCTCGAGGTTGGTTGCGAGGAAGGCGTCCGAGCTCGAGCCCGAACCGCCGGGCACCAGAAGGGCCACCTGCACGGGGGCGCTTGGGTCGATGGT
>JAMWZF010000673.1 GCA_024304875.1 Paracoccaceae bacterium | reverse complement strand
ACCCACCGCGTTGAAGGCGTTGTTTTCGTCCAGCGCGGAAAAAGGTGTCTGGTCCAGCCCAGTCAAAGAGACCGAATCCAGTTGCAACCCATAGTTTGCCATCGCCTCGGCCAGCCCTTCGCGCACCTCGCGCACGAATTGCGCGCGGTTTTCGTGCAACTCGTCCATCGTCATGCGGGCCGCGACCGAGCGTAGAGCGTCGATCATCATCCCGTCGATCAACCCGCGGAGCTGATCCGGCTGGAACAGGCGCTTGCCAAGGGTCTGGGCGGCGCGTCGTCATCGACGGGGGCACGCTCGCCCTGCCCTATTTCCACGAGATCACACGCGTGAACATGCAGACAATCCGCATGACTGTATCGCGCACCGGCGAGGCGGCCTTGATCACCAAGGACCGCCTGCGGGTGGATGTGGGCGCGGATTTCTATGTTTCTGTCACACCGCAGGCGGTCCTTGGTGATCAAGGCCGCCTCGCCGGTGCGCGATACAGTCATGCGGATTGTCTGCATGTTCACGCGTGTGATCTCGTGGAAATAGGGCAGGGCGAGCGTGCCCCCGTCGATGATGACGCGCCGCCCAGACCCTTGGCAAGCGCCTGTTCCAGCCGGATCAGCTCCGCGGGTTGATCGACGGGATGATGATCGACGCTCTACGCTCGGTCGCGGCCCGCATGACGATGGACGAGTTGCACGAAAACCGCGCGCAATTCGTGCGCGAGGTGCGCGAAGGGCTGGCCGAGGCGATGGCAAACTATGGGTTGCAACTGGATTCGGTCTCTTTGACTGGGCTGGACCAGACACCTTTTTCCGCGCTGGACGAAAACAACGCCTTCAACGCGGTGGGT
>JAMWZF010000672.1 GCA_024304875.1 Paracoccaceae bacterium | reverse complement strand
AATATTTCGAGTTCCGGCTGGTGCGCGAGGCGCTGCTGGAGCGTGAAGTTCTGCTGAAAGCAATGCCGCATATCAGCTGGCCGATGCGCTTTGTCCTGCCTTATCATAAGGATATGCGGTTCGAGGCGGAAACGCCAGCCTCGCGCCTGCTCAGTCATATCATGCCTTGGATGAAGGGGCGGCGGCCCGGATGGATGATCCGTCTGGGGTTGTTCCTCTATGACAATCTCGGCGGTCGCCAGATCCTGCCGGGGACAAGCACGCTGACCCTTCGCGGCACGGCTGAGGGCGCGCCCTTGCAGGACCGTTTCGAGACAGCGTTCGAATATTCCGATTGCTGGATCGAGGATTCGCGGCTGGTGGTCCTGAATGCCCGCGACGCGGCGGCGCGCGGGGCAGACATCATGGTGCGCACCAAACTGATCAGCGCCGAACGCGAAGGAACATTCTGGCGCGTCACCACGCAGGACATGGACACGGGCGAAACCCGGACCCATCAGGCCAGGATGCTGATCAACGCGGGTGGTCCCTGGGTCGGCGATATCATCCAGTCCAAGCTGCGCGCCAATTCGCAGGATGGCGTCCGGCTGGTGCGCGGCTCGCATATCGTGACCAAGCGGCTTTACGATCACGACAAGTGCTATTTCTTTCAGGGCGAGGATGGGCGGATCATCTTTGCCATCCCTTATGAGACGGATTTCACCCTGATCGGCACCACGGATGCGGATCACGACGATCCGGCCCGGCAGCCCGTCTGCACCCCGCAGGAGCAATCCTATCTGCTGGATTTCGCCAACCGCTATTTCAAGCAGACGCTGACCGATGCCGATGTGGTCTGGACCTATTCCGGGGTGCGGCCGCTCTATGATGACGGG
>JAMWZF010000671.1:671-938 GCA_024304875.1 Paracoccaceae bacterium | reverse complement strand
CGGCACCGCGGCTGCGGCCGAAATCCACATCCGACGCGTGAAGTCGGTCAGTTCCTCGCTTGGTTCGTCAGACGGCACCATCGGCTCCAGCGCCATGCCGCAGATCGGGCAGGCCCCTGGCGCATCGCGGATGATTTCGGGATGCATCGGGCAGGTGTACTGGACGTTGGCCGGGGCGACCTTCTTCTGTCCAGCGGCACGCCCTGAAGCGTAGAACCACGGATCAGCTTTGAACTTCGTCTGGCATTTTTCGGAGCAGAAATGAAA
>JAMWZF010000671.1:0-661 GCA_024304875.1 Paracoccaceae bacterium | reverse complement strand
ATGGTGATCGTTCTCCATGGTCTGCCAGCCTTTCATTGTCTTGTTTTAGCTTGAGCACTCCAGAGGCTCAGGCGGTCGCTGCTTTGCGGAAGCGTGGGCGGAAAAGCAAAGCGACTTGACGAGCGTCTCCCTGAGTGGCTTGAAGAGGAGCGGCTCGTGCTGAACGAGGCAACACTGGAATAACAGTCGACGCTTGGCATGCGACCACTCTGGTCTGGATTTGATCATTCGGTGGTCCGCTCGGAAACCGACCATTCTAACGTTGGCGCAATCCTCCTGTGTCAGGAATGTTGTCCGCCGCTCTACTTTCCCTCTATTTCTCAGGTTGGCTGGAAAGGTCTATGACGTGGGCTATTCACCGGAACCCGGCTGTGCTGACGCAAATGTTTTCTCGAAACACGGTTTAATCAGCCAACAGCTTCTTGCGTTCAGTGAACTCGGTCGAGTCGATCTCCCCTTTGGCATAGCGTTCCTTCAGAACCGCCATGGCTCGGTCGTGCGTTACTTGACTGCTGCCGACGGGTCCGGCCACGCCGAACAAGCGCAGTAGATATATGACGCCGGCAACGATCCCGACGACGATCAGGATCATCAAAATCGGTCCAAGTACCATTCCGAAGCCTCCCCACTGGCTGCCGCCCCACATCATGTCATGTCCATA
>JAMWZF010000670.1 GCA_024304875.1 Paracoccaceae bacterium | reverse complement strand
CGGGAAGGCCGCGGAGCTGGCCCGCACGGGCGAGGCGGACGCGGTGATGAAGGGGCAGGTCCATACCTCGACCTTCCTCAAGGGCCTGCTGCCTTCCGCCGCCGGTCTGCGCGAGAAGGGCGCGACCTGCGGCCACGTCTTCCACATCACCGCGCCGGGCAAGGATCGGCCGCTACTCCTGACCGACGCGGCCCTCAACGTCGATCCCGACGTGGCGACCCGGAAGGCCTGCCTCTCGCTGGCGATCGACCTCGCCCTGACCCTCGGGGTGGAGCGACCCCGCGCCGCGCTGCTGGCGCCGACCGAGGACCCGATCCCCTCGGTCCCCAACACGATGGAGGCGGCCGAGATCGCCGAATGGGCGAAGACCGCCCTGCCCCGGGCGGATGTCAGCGGCCCCATGGCGCTCGACCTCATCTGGTCCGAGGAGGCGGCGGCGGCGAAGGGCTACAAGAGCCCTGTCTCGGGCAATGCCGACATCGTGGTGACGCCCAACATCACCACCGGCAACGCCCTGTTCAAGCTCATGGTCCTCGGCATGGGCTGCTGCGCGGGGGGCATCGTGCTGGGGGCCAAGGTGCCGATCCTGCTGACCTCGCGCAGCCAGAAGGCGCCGGCACGGCTCGCCTCGGCGGCCCTTGGCGCCATCATGGCGGCGCGGGGGCCGATCACCGCATGATCCTCGTCGTCAACGCCGGCTCCTCCTCGCTCAAGACCGAGTTGTTCGACGACCGCCTCGCCTCGGTCTTGGCCGTGGACGTGGGCGGGATCGGCGGCACCGCGGTCCTGAAGGCGGAGGGGCGGACCGAGACGGTGGACTGCGCCGACCACGACGCCGCCCTCGGCCTCGTGCTGGAGGCGCTGGCAGCGGCGGGCCATCCGTTGGAGAGCCTCACCGCCGCCGGCCACCGCATCGTCCACGGCGGTGCGACGCTGACCGCCCCGGCC
>JAMWZF010000067.1:5679-11688 GCA_024304875.1 Paracoccaceae bacterium | reverse complement strand
GGGTTCGGGCTGTCGATGATGGTCTTCGCCCTTTCGGTGAACTTCTGGCTGTCGATGGCGATGCTCTTCGTCGCGGGCCTCTGCGACGGCTTCTCCATGGTGATCCGCCACGCGATCCTGCGCATCGCCTCGCCCGAGCACATGCGGGGGCGCATCGCGGCGCTGCGGATGATCTTCGTCGCCTCCTCGAACGAACTCGGCGCGGTGCAGAGCGGCACGATGGCGAGCCTGATCGGCCCCGTCCGCGCGGTACTGGTCGGCGGGACTCTGACGGTGGCCGTGGCGGTGGTGATCGCCCGGCGGATGCCGCGGCTCCGGCGGCTGAACCTCGTGACCTACCGGGTGGAGCGGGCCCCAGACTAGGGCCCGTCAGATCACCTGTTCGGTGTGCACCACCTCCGGCGGCCGGGTGAAGTACGGCCCGGCGAGGGCGCGCCACTTCTGGAAGTTCTCGCTGCCCCGAAAGTCCTCCATATGCGCCTCGACCGAGGCCCAGCCGACCACCAGTCGGTAGCTGCCGGGCGTCTCAACCACTCGCTCCAGCGCGAAGGACAGGCAATCCGCAGAGGCCTCGAAGAGGGGGCGGGCCTTGGCGACAGCGGCCTCGAAGTCGGCAGCGCGGGAGGGGTCGATCGTCAGGATCGCGATCTCGCGGATCATAGCCGCTTGGCCTTGGCGTGTTCCTCGTCGATGGACTGCTCCACCCCGGTCTCGACCATCGTGCGGGTCGCATCCACGTTGGCGTAGGTCCAGAAGATGCGCATCGGGCCGGTCCCTTCGTTGAGGAACCGGTGCGGCAGGTTTGCGGGAATCCAGGTGGTGTCCCCCGCCTTGAGAGGGATGCGCTCGCCGTCGATCTCGGCCACGGCCTCGCCCTCGAGGATCATCACGCTTTCCTCACAGTTGTGGAAATGCACGCCGATCTTGGCGCCGGGGTCGAACTCGGTGATGCCGTTGATCACGCTGGTCGAGCCGCACTTGCGGGTCACAAGCGGGACCGTGCGGGCGCCGTTGCCCCGGTCGTTCACGGGCAGGTCGCCCGGTCTAAGGATTGCTGGTTTCACGGGTCCTCCTCCTCACTCAGCCTTTGGGCCGATCCAGATCGTCTTCATGTTGGTGAACTCGCGGATACCATAGGATCCGAGCTCGCGCCCGTAGCCGGACTTCTTGATCCCGCCGAAGGGCAGGCGGGCGTCGGACGCCACCATGCCGTTTATGAACACGGCCCCGGCGTCGATGGCTCGCGACATTTCGCGCGCGCGGTCCAGGTCCGAAGTCCAGACGGCGGCGCCGAGCCCGAAGTCGCTATCGTTCGCCAATTCGACGGCATGGGTCGCGTCCCGCGCTCGGATGATCGAAGCGACAGGGCCGAACAGCTCTTCGCGGAAAGCGGTCATCTTGGGCGTCACCCCGGTCAGCACGGTCGGTGCGTAATAGCAGCCGTCGCCCTCGATCGGCCGACCGCCGAGCGCGGCCACCGCGCCTTCGGCGATCGAGCGTTCGACCTGCTCATGCAGTTCGTCCCGGAGGTTTGCCCGCGCCATGGGGCCGATTTGGGTGTCCCGCTCCATCGGATCGCCGACCTTCAGTGCGGCAACACCCTCGCAGAAGAGGTCAGTGAACCGATCCGCAGCGGCCTCCTCGATGATGAACCGCTTGGCGTTCACGCAAGACTGCCCGACGTTGATGAAGCGGGCGGTCACCGCGGTTTTCGCAGCGGCCTCGAGGTCTGCGTCGGCCAGCACGATGAAGGGGTCCGATCCGCCGAGTTCCAGGACCTGCTTCTTGAGCGCCTTGCCCGCTTGACCGGCCACGATGGACCCCACCTCGGTCGATCCGGTCAGGGTGACAGCGGCGATCCGGTCGTCGGCAATCAGCTCCGCGACCGCGCCCGAGCCAATCAGCAGGCTGCGCATCAACCCGTCAGGGCAGCCCGCACGGGCCATCAGCGCCTCGATCTCGACCGCACAGCCTGGCACGTTGGAGGCGTGTTTCAGGATCGCGCCATTCCCCGCCGCGAGGGCCGGGGCGGCGAAGCGGAAGAACTGCCAGAAGGGGTAGTTCCACGGCATGATGGCGATCACAACGCCGAGCGGGTCGAAGGCGACTCCCGAGTAGGCACCATTGGCAGGGATCTCCTCGTCGGCGAGGAAGCTGGGGGCCATCTTCGCGTAGTAGTCGCAGGTAACGGCGCATTTTTCGATCTCGGCGGCAGCCTCGACCACGGGCTTGCCCATCTCCTGGGTGATGAGCTCGGCGAAGTGGACCTTCCCGGCCCTCAGTTCGCGTGCCATGGCTGACAGAAGGGCAGTGCGCTCGGCCACCGGAACCTGGCGCCAGCAGCCTGGGCGCGGACGGCTCCGGACAAAGCGGCCTCCACCTCCTCTGGCGTATGTATGTCGTAGCTGGCGATCACGCTCCCGGTCACCGGATTGATCGACTGAATCACCTTCTTCTCCTCCCTCATCGTGCGAGTCGTATGACCTTTCGCCAACCGCTATCGGGCGTCAGGCCCTTGGCACGACTGCAAGAATTTTCCTTGCGACACAATTATAATGTCTTAAGATGTCTATAGACGTATGGACTGGTAGAAAAGCCTTCGCGGCAAAAAAGTCCGGGCGTCGAATGGGAGGAAGACATGCATATCAAACGACTGAAGACCGGCACCTGTGCCGTTCTGCCGGCCATCCTGGCGGCACTGACGACGGTGGCGACGCCCGCTCTGGCGCAGGAGGATCAGGACGTCACCGAGATGACCGTCTGGTTCGCCCGCGAATACACCGTGCCGTCTCGCGAGAAGCTTGACGCTTTCGCCGAGGAGACCGGCATTACGCTGACCGTGGACGTCCAGCCCAGCGACAACCTGTTCCAGCAGTTGATCCGGATGCGCGATGCCGGGCTCGACCTGCCGGATATCGTCCACCTCGACGGCTTTTTGCGGCCCGTGGTGGCCGAGGCCGGCGTGGTGGTGCCGATCCAAGACATCGTCGACCAGTGGGAGGCAGACGATCCCGAGGGCTTCGCCCAAATCTACCCGTCCACCTGGGCCGACGGCATGTGGAACGGCGAACTGGTCGGTATGGCCAACACCGCCTCGATGGAAGAGGTCTACTTCCGGACCGACTGGCTTGAGGAGGCCGGCGTGACGGGCGAGCCCGAGACATGGGACGACGTGCTCGACTTCGCCCGCGCCATCAAGGAGGCGCAGCCCGACATCGTGCCCTTCGGCTGGTGGGCCCAGCGGGGCAACGGCGCGAACCTGATGTTCTCGTCGATGAGCGCCATGGGCACCGAGTTCGATGGCTCGGTCCCGGACCTCAGCAGCGAGGGAGGCCAGTACTGGATCGGCTTCCTCTAGACGCTGGTGCGCGAGGATCTTGTCAGCACCGACGTGGTGGCCTGGAACGAAGACAACATGCGCGGCGGCTTCGTGGCCTCCAACGTGGGCATGATGCTGGACAGCGCGCCAACCTCGGTAGACGCCCAGGCGGCGGGCCTGGAGGCGGGGACGAACTTCTCGATCGTGCCGATGCCGACCTCGCGCAGCGGCGAAACCGATGACGGGACCCTCGTGTCGCCCGCCCGGACGTTCTTCGTCACTGCCGACGCGGTCGAGCGGGGGGCCAAGGACGAGGCGGGGCAGGTACTGCGCCTGCTGATGCAGCAGGATGTCGCCTTCGAGCTGATGCTCGCCGGCTCCGATCCGCACCGGACCGACGCGGTGCTCGCCAACCCGGAAATGGTCGACCAATGGCTGCCGATCTGGAACGAGGACAACATCGCGGCATTCTCGAACCAGGGCATGTTCCCGGTCGATCTCGACTTTCCCCAAGCCGAGGACGTGATGGAGCGGTTCAACGAGTTCGTGGTCTCGAACCCGGACATGGACCCAATGGCCATCGCCGAGGAGTGGCAGCCGCAGTTCGACGCGATCCGCGGCTGACCCAGGCGCGGACCTGTCGGCCGGCGTCCGCCCAAGGGCGCCGGCCGGCAGGCACGATACCAACACCCGCAAGGCACCTTCCGGCGGCCCGCCGTGGCCGCCCGCACCCAGAAACGCCACGACCGACAGGCAGGGCCCCGCCGCGGGGCCCGCCCCGTCGGACGCAACCAGAGGAGCAACGCATGGCGGGTGAACCCACCACCAACGCGGCCTCGGCAACACGGATCCTCGGGTGGCAGCACCCCTGGATCGCCTACATCAGCTCTGCTCCGGCGATGATCATCGTCGCGGTCTTCCTGGCCTTCCCGGTGCTCTACGCCGCCTGGCAGAGCCTCTACAGCATCAGCCCGCTTGACCAAGACCAGCCCTTCGTCGGCTTCGGCAACTACGCGGCGGTGTTCAGCACGCCGGAATTCTGGTCCTCGCTCTGGTGCACGGGCATCTTCGTCTTCGGTGTGATCGTCCTCGGCCTGACGCTGGCGATCGTCTTCGGCTTCGCCCTCAATCGGATCGTCTCGGGCCTGCGGTTCATCCGCGGCCTCGCCATCCTGCCCTACATCGTCTCCTCCGTCGCGGCGGCGCTGATGTTCCGCACGATGTTCAACAGCGACTTCGGCTTCCCGAACCAGGTGCTGGAGTTCCTCGGCGTCGGCGGCATCCCCTGGCTGTCCAACGGGTTCTACGCGATGATCGTGGTGATCGTCGCGCAGGTCTGGACCGACCTGCCGCTGGCCCTGCTCTTCGTGCTTGGCGGGCTTCAGACAATCGACAAGGGTGCTGCAGCAGCTCGCCCCGCCGGCCGACCTCTATGCCGCGCCGGAGACGGTCTTCGTCGCCGGCTTCGTCGGGTCGCCGCCGATGAACCTCTGCCATGCGCGGATTGAGCAGGGTGCGGGCGGCATGACGGTGACGTTCGGCAACCTGTCCCTCGATATCGACGAGGCGAGCCTCGCCGCCTACCCCAAACTCGCCGAACGGGCGGGGAGCGACGTCATCCTCGGCATGCGGCCCGAGTGCTTTTTCCTTGCCGAGGAGGGAGCCGCTGCGGGCGACTGCGTTGAAGGCCGGGTAGACTTGGTCGAGATGCTGGGGGCCGAGGCTCTCGTCTACATCCAGACCGAGGCGCAGGCGGCCAGCGCCAACGACATCGGCAAGGCCCGCAACGGCCACTCCGAGCCGCTGTCTCTGGTCTCGCGGGTCTCACCACGTCCGCTGCCCAAGGCGGGCGAGACGGTGCGCCTGCGCTACGAGACGGATTCGCTTCACTTTTTCGACCCCAAGACGGGCCACGCCCTGAGATGAACCGCGCCGTTTGGCGCCCCTGAACATTGAAGAACACGGAAGGAAGACACCTTGGCGAAACGAGAAGAAGTCCTGGACATGGCCGTCCATGCCCTGACGCCCCTGATGCGCGCCCGGAAGGACGCCGACCCGGCCGAGCTGTTCGATGCCTGCGTCGAGATCGGCGAGAAGCTGGTCGCGCGGGTGGACGAGACCGCCGCCCGCGCCGGGATGCCGGACCGCGACGAGCTTCTGGACATGGGGGTCCATGCCCTGTCGGCCCTGCTGGGGGGCCGCAATCCGGCGCGGGTCGAGGATGTCCTCGGCGAGTGCATGGAGGTCGCCCGCGCCCTGATCGCCGAGGTGGACGCCGACCTTGGCGAAAACGCCTCGGAGGAGGCCCGCGAGGAACTGCTCGACACCGCCGTTCACGTCCAGACCGCGATCCTCAACAGCCGGCCCAAGATGTCGCCGGACCTGCTGGCCGGGCGCTGCGTTTCCATCGCCAAGGCGATGATCGCCAAGATCGACAACGGTTGACGGGACGCCCCGATGAGAGTGATCGCCATCGAAGAGCATTTCTGGAGCGCCGCCTTCGCGGACGCCTTTTCCGGCCCCCGGGCCGAACGGTCGCCGGCGCTGATGAAAAAGCTCGAGATCGACGTCGAGGGGCGGCTGGCCGACATGGACGCTGCCGGAATCGACGTGCAGGTCCTGTCGCATGCGCCACCAGGGGGGCAGCGGCTCAATAACGACACGGCCGTTGAGGCGGCGCGGGCGGTCAA
>JAMWZF010000067.1:0-5669 GCA_024304875.1 Paracoccaceae bacterium | reverse complement strand
CGCCGGACCGCTTCGCCGGCTTAGCAACCCTGCCACAGGCGCACCCCGAGGTGGCGGCGGACGAACTGACCCGCTGCGTCGAGGAACTGGGGTTCAAGGGCGCTATGCTCTTCGGCATCACCGACGGGCAGTTCCTCGACGAACGGCGGTTCTGGCCGATCTACGCCCGGGCCGAGGCACTGAAGGTGCCGGTCTACCTGCACCCCTCGATGCCGCAGCCGCAGGTGCGCGACATCTAGTACGGCACCTATGCGGAATCGCACCCCGCCATCCTCGGCGCCGCCTGGGGCTTCGGGGTCGAGACCGGAACCTTGGGCATCCGCATGATCCTGAGCGGCGTCTTCGAGGAACACGCGGACCTGCAGGTCATCCTCGGACACCTCGGTGAGGGGATCACCTTTCAGCTGGCCCGCATCGACGAGGCCTTTTCGCGCCCCGGCAACGCGCCGACGGACTTCGCTCAGACCTTCCGATCGAACTTCCACCTGACCACCAGCGGCTTTTTCTCGGACAGCGCACTGACCTGTTGCCTCGAGGAAGTGGGCGCCGACCGGATAATGTTCGCCGTCGACTGGCCCTTCGTGGCCAACAAGGACGGCACCGACTGGCTGCGGGCCTATCGGACCGACACCGAGATCAGGACCAAGATCTTCGCGACCAACGCCGAACGGCTGCTGGGCCTCTAGCCCGACTTAGTATGACGAGACCGAAACGGGACGACTGACATGACCACGACCTTCGGGCGCCTTGCGCTGCACACCTGGACCATCGACACCACGCCTCTCGGGCCGGCACTCGAGGCGATCAAGGCGGCGGGCTACGACGCGGCGGAGCTCCGGCGCAAGGACTTCTACCGCTGTTACGCCACCGGCATGACCAACGACGACGTGCTGGGCGTGGTAAAGGTCAGCGGCGTGAAGGTCGCGGTGCTGGGGGTCGAATACGGCTGGCTCTTCGCATCAGATCCCGAGGAGAGCGGACGCCTGTTCAACGACTTCCGCGCCTCCTGCGAGAACGCCGTCGCTATGGGCTGCCCGCAGTTGATGTCGGCGCCGGGGCCCTACGAAGGCTCGCTCAAGGACGCGGTCCACCACCTCCGGCGAGGCGCGGACATCGCCGCCGAATACGGCCTTGACCTGTCGATCGAGTTCAATTCGCAGCACCCTAACCTCAACTCGGTCGAGACCCTGTCCGAGCTGGTCGACAGTGCCGACAAGCCCAATGTGGGCCTCTTGCTCGACGCCTACCATCTTGCCCGCAGCGGACGGCCCGGGCGCGGGTTCGAGGAGGTGCCAAGCGAGAAGCTGATGCACTTCCAGTTCTCGGACCTCTCGCCCAACCCCGTCACTGGCGTCAAACGCCCGATGGACCGGCTGATGCCGGGCGAAGGCGTGATCGAGTGGACCGAGCTGTTCCAGCTGCTGCACGAAAAGAACTACACCGGCCACATGAGCTTCGAGGCCCCCAACCCCGCGATCTGGGAGCGTCCGCCCGAGACGGTCTGCCGCGAAGGGGTCGAGCTGACGCACAATCTCATCCGCGAAGCCATCCCTGATTTCGCGGCCTGATCGGCCTCCCCCCCAACCCCCCAACGCAACTGCAAGAAGGTGACCCAACGATGACCGAACCCCTCTTCCAAGGGCTTTTCGACAAGTCCATCACCGACATCCCCAAGACCGTGGAGAAACAGCGCTACATGACTTCGGTCGCGCCCAAGGCCGAGAACCAGGGCCGCTGGGTCGAACAGCCCCGCCTGCCGCATCCGGTGGGCGAAATGGGCGTGGTCGAATGCCAGGGCCGCATCCACGTCTTCGGCGGCTACTGCGGCCATCGGGTCGACGGGAACCTGCACCAGGTCTTCGATCCCGAGTCCGGCGAATGGACGCTGAAAGCCGAGTACCCGCACCGGCGCGCCCTGGGTGATGCTCTCCAACTCGCTGGGGGCCGACTACAGCATGTGGGACGGCCAGATGGACCTGCTGACCCGCAAGTACCGGGTCCTGCGCTACGACCAGCGGGGACATGGGCAAAGCGACGCGCCGGACGGGCCCTACGATTTCGACATTCTGGTGGCCGATGCCATCGGGATCATGGACCACCACGGCGTCGAGACCGCCGACTGGATCGGCCTGTCGATGGGGGGATGACGGGCGTAGGCCTTGCGATCCATCACCCCGATCGCTTCGGCAAGATGGTCGTCGCCGACGCCCGCTCGGTCGCCACCGACGCCTACCGGCAGATGTGGGACCAGCGCGTCGCCGCGATCGAGGCAGGGGGCGTCGCGGCTATCGTCGAAGGCTCGCTCGGCCTCTGGCTGACTGAGGAGTTCCGTTCCGCGAACCCGGACATCACCGCCCGCTGCGCCGAGATCATCAAGGGCACGAGTGACAAGGGCTACATCGCCAGTTGCTATGCCCTGCGCGGGCTCGACTTCTTCAAGGACCTCGCGAGCATCACCATTCCGGTCCTCTACCTCTGCGGCGGCAAAGACAAGGGTGCCCCGCCGGAGGAGATGCGGGCGATGGCGGACGCTACGCCCGGCGCCCATTACGTCGAGATTGCCGATGCGGGACACGTCGCCAACATCAATCAACCCGAAGCCTTCAACGCGGCCTTGGCAGAGTTTCTCGAAGTCCAGTACTGATCGAAGTATGTGCGAAAACAGCGCCAACCCAAACATCGGTTTTCTGAAAGCAAGAACCATTGAATGTGCCGGGGTGCGAAGCATCCGTTGACCTGCCCCCATCGAGTGGTCCGGGTTAAGTCTTAGTGCATGAGGGGTCTTGGCGCTACGGCTGGCGTGGCCGGCGAAGCGGCTCCGGATGGCGGAGCCGGCCACTGCACAACCTCTGGCGCTGGCGGCCGATAGCCCAGTGATGAGTGCGGGCGCTTGGTGTTGTAGTGCTGGCGCCAGCCCTCGATCACGATCTTCGCCTCGGCCAGGCTATGGAAGATCTCGCCGTTGAGCAGCTCGTCCCTGAGCTTCGCGTTGAAGCTCTCGCAATAGCCGTTCTCCCAAGGTGACCCTGGCTCGATGTAGGCAGTCTTGGCGCGGATTTCTTCTTGTGATCCGTCTGCCAGACCGGCCACAGCGGTGCGAGGCCCTCGTTCTGCCCGCTCAGGTCTGGGCGATCGCCAGTCCCTCGTCGGACAGTCCGTCGAGGCGCGGCATGAGGGACAGCAGGTGCCGCGTATAGGCGTGCTGCGGGTCGCTGAAGAGGGCTTCGGTCTCGGCCACCTCGACCAGTTTGCCGTCCTTCATCACCCCCACCCGGTCGCACATCTGGCGCACTACCGGCAGGTCGTGGCTGATGAACAGCATCGTCAGGTTCAGGTGCTCCTGCAGATCCTTGAGAATGTTCAGGATCTGCGCCTGGATCGACACGTCGAGCGCGCTGGTGGGCTCGTCGCAGATCAGGAACTTCGGCTGCGTGGCAAGCGCCCGGGCGATCGAGATGCGCTGGCGCTGGCCGCCCGAGAACTCGTGCGGATACTTCAGCCCGGCCTCCGCCCCCAGCCCGACGCGGTCGAGCAGTTCGGACACCCGCGCCCGCAGCGCCGTGCCGGACAGGATGCCGTGGTGGCGGGCGGGTTCGGCCACGATGGCATCGACCCGCATCCGGGGATTGAGCGAGGAGTAGGGGTCCTGGAAGATCATCTGGATCTCGCGCCGGTACCAGTCCGGCACTCCCCTGGCCGTGGAGGTCACGTCCTGGCCCCGGTAGCGCACCGCGCCGCCGTCGACCGCGTAGAGCCCGGCGATCATCCGCGCGATCGTCGACTTGCCCGATCCGCTCTCGCCCACGAGGCCGAAGACCTCGCCCTGCCGGATGTCGAAGCGGACGGTGTCGACGGCGGTGAAGTACTGCCGGCGGGAGGGGAGGATGGCGCCTTTCGACAGGAACCTCTTGGTGATCCCCTCGGCCTCGATCAGGGGCGTCCCGCGTTCGGCGGTGTCGGTCGGCCAGCTGCGGGCGAGGTCCTCGATCCGGAACTCGGTGATCCGCCCGCCGTAGGAGATCAGCGGAAACCGCGCCAGCTTGACCGTCGGGCGGGGGACGGCCGCGATCAGGGACCGGGTGTAGGGATGCTGCGGCCGGCCGAGGACCTCCGCCGTCGGGCCGCTTTCGACCACTTCGCCGCGGTACATCACGGTCACCTTGTCCGTGGTGTCGGCGATCACGCCCATGTCGTGGGTGATCAGGATGACGCCCACCTGCCGCTCCCGCGCCAGTTCCTTGATCAGGTCGAGGATCTGGGCCTGGATCGACACGTCGAGGGCCGTGGTCGGCTCGTCCGCGATGATGACGTCCGGCTCGGAGCAGAGCGCGAGGGCGATCACCACCCGCTGCCGCATCCCGCCCGAGAACTGGTGCGGATACTGCCGGATGCGCTCGGGCGGGTTGGGGATGCCGACCCGCTCGATGAGCTCGATGGCGCGGGCCTCGGCCTCGGCGTCGGAGAGTTTCAGATGGGCCTGGATCGTCTCGACCAGCTGCTGACCGACGGTGAAGAGCGGGTTCAGCGAGGTCAGCGGGTCCTGGAAGATCATCGAGATCTTCCGCCCGCGCAGCGCCGCCATCGCGGCCGCGTCGAGGCCCGAGATCTCGTCGCCGCGGAACCGGATCAGCCCGCCCGCGATCCGCCCCGGCGGGTCGATCAGGCCCATGACCGCGGCGCCGATGGTCGACTTGCCGGCCCCGCTTTCGCCGACGAGGCCGTGGATCTGCCCGGGCTCCACCGTCAGGTGCGCGTCCTTGACGGCGACGAAGGTCTCGTGCCGGGTCGGGAACTCGACGGTCAGGTTCTCGATCTCGAGAAGGGCCATCAGCGCAGCCTCGGGTTCAGCGCATCGCGCAGCCAGTCGCCCAGCAGGTTCACCGACAGGGCGAGGGCAAGGAGCGTGCAGGCGGGGAAGAAGAGGATCCACCATTCGCCCGAGAACAGGAAACCCTGGCCGATGCGGATCAGGGTGCCCAGCGACGGCTCGGTCGGCGGCGCGCCGACGCCGAGGAAGCTGAGCGTGGCCTCGGCGATGATCGCGAGGGCGAGCGAGATGGTGGCGATGACGAGAACGGGGGAGAGCACGTTGGGCAGGATGTGCCGGGCCATGATCGCCAGCGGCGAGCGGCCGATCAGCCGCGCGGCCTGGACGTATTCCTTGGATTTCTCGACCAGCGTGGCCCCCCGGACGACGCGGGCGAACTGGACCCAGTCGCTGAGGCCGATCGCCAGGATCAGCACCCAGATCGCCATCTGGTCGCGGTACTCGGGCGGGGTGATCCCCTTGGCGATGCCGAAGATCAGCATGGCGACGAGGATGGCCGGAAAGGTCAGCTGGACGTCCGCGATGCGCATGATGATCGTCTCGGTCCAGCCGCCGACGTATCCGGCCAGCAGCCCGAGGGTCACCCCCAGCACCAGCGCGAAGGCCACCGCCGCGAAGCCCACGAAGAGCGAGATCCGAAGGCCGTAGAGGATGGTGGAGAAGACATCGCGCCCCTGGTCGTCGGTGCCCATCAGGAAGGTCTCGCCGGTGAAGGCATTGGGCTCGCCCGGGGGCGTGAAGCCGTTCATCAGGTTGAGCGTCCCGGGGCTGAACGGATCGTACGGCGCGACCAGCGGGGCGAAGACCGCCGAAAGGACCAGGATCAGGACGACGGAGAAGG
>JAMWZF010000669.1 GCA_024304875.1 Paracoccaceae bacterium | reverse complement strand
TCGCTGCGGCGGGCGATGAAGTGGTTCAAGGACAACTGGTGAGCCGGTCAGCCCGCGAAGTTGCCCAGCCAGTTGCCGTGAACCCAGCCGACACGCTGCGGGTTTCCGTAGACGACACCGTACCACTGGCCGGATCGGGCGCAGGTGCCCACGCGGTCGCCATTGTAGAGCTCTCCGATCTTCCGGTAGTCCGACCCGGGCCCGGTGCGGACCGAGAGGAACCCGTCACCGTTCGGGTCGAGCCCCATGACCTGTGCCCCGCCGCAGCCGGCCATCTCGCCGTCCTCGAGGACCTCGAAGGGCACATCGAGCTGCTGGGCGCTCGCGGCCGGAGCCATCATCATCATGGTCAGGAAAGCTGTCATCGTCTTCATGGGGTCCCCCGTCGGTCACTGGTGTCCCGTCAGACTAGGGGCAGGGTGCCGTTGCGGCAACCGCCGGCGCGCCCTGGCGGGCAAGGGCAGATTCTCTTTTCGAATCGCGTGACTGGGGGGTCTTGCTGAGTTAGGGTTATCCCCAAGGGTATCCACAAGCCCGCCCGGCAGACCGAGCAGTTTGCCCGACAGACCCGACCGCTGCGCCCCGGCGCAGACCACCTGAGACAGGTGCCCCTGCGGATGAACTTCGTGGGCTAGGCTCTTGTTTGCCCGCTATATCTTGTGTCCTCGTTGAGATCGTCGGCGGACGCCCGCGGACCACCCCATATTTTGTGGTTTTTCTTCGGTTTTGGCGTGACGATCCCTGCGCCTGACGCTAGGATCAAGGCAATCAGAGGTGACAACTGCCGCTTTCGGAACCCGGGCAGGGGGACCGCAGGCGGAGCGAACAACAGACAGGCGGACAGCGACCCATGACACTCAATCTCTCCATGCCCGGCCACGAGGAACTCAAGCCCCGCATCACCGTCTTCGGCGTCGGTGGCGCGGGTGGCAACGCGGTCAACAACATGATCGAGAAGGA
>JAMWZF010000668.1 GCA_024304875.1 Paracoccaceae bacterium | reverse complement strand
CATGGGCCGAGATGCCCCGCATCGCGTGCATGGCGACGGGGCGGCCGATCATCGCCTCGTGCCGGTGGCCGCGGAAATCGGTCCAGGGCCGGTCGATGGTGACCGCCTCGTCGAAGGCGACGCGGGCGAGGTCGGCGGCCAGCGCCTTGATGCGGCCCGCGTCGATGCCGCAGCGCTCGGCCACCGCCTCGGGCGCATGGGCGGGGTCGAGGAAGTGCTCGGCCATGTGGTGAAAGACCGACCGGTGCGTCACGCCCGCCTTGCGGACCTGGCCGCGCAGGTCCGGCTCCACGCCTTCGCCGTCCCAGGGGGCGGGCTGGCCGGTGCGCCGGTCGATGACCAGCGCCTTGCCGGCCTCGTCCCGCAGGGCCAGGCCATGCTCGGGCGACCTGGGGTCGCCATTCAGCAGGACCGGCGCGTTGGTGAACCGGGCGAGGTAATCGAGGTCGATCTTCCCGGCCCGCATCAGTTCGAAGATCAACGCGAGGACGAACAGTCCGTCGGTGCCCGGCGTGATCCCGAACCAGTCGTCGGCCACGGCGTTGTAGCCCGTCCGGATCGGGTTGATCCCGATCACCCGCGCGCCCCGCGCCTTCAGCTTGCCGAGGCCCATCTTGATCGGGTTGCTGTCGTGGTCCTCGGCCACGCCGAAGAGGAGGAAGATCTTTGCCCGCTCCCAGTCCGGCGATCCGAACTCCCAGAATGCCCCGCCCATGGTGTAGATGCCCGCCGTCGCCATGTTGACCGAGCAGAAGCCGCCGTGGGCGGCGTAGTTCGGGGTGCCGAAGGACTGCGCCCAGAGGCTGGTGAAGGACTGCGACTGGTCGCGGCCGGTGAAGAAGGCGAATTTCTCGGGGGCGCTCTCGCGCAGGGGCTTCAGCCAGGAGGTCGCCAGGTCCAGCGCCTCGTCCCAGGTGATCTCCTCGAACTCGCCGGACCCGCGCGGGCCGACCCGTTTCAGCGGGGCGCGCAGACGGGCGGGCGAGTTGTGCTGCATGATCCCT
>JAMWZF010000667.1 GCA_024304875.1 Paracoccaceae bacterium | reverse complement strand
GAGCCTGGTGCGGTTCAGGATGACGAGGAGGCCGGGGCCGGAGGGGCGGACGGTGACGCGGGGCGCCCGCGCCGCGTTCGATGTGCCGATGCGGCCGTCCGGGGCGAGGGCGAGGGTGTCCAGTTCCCATTCGAGGCCGGAGGAGGTCACCGTGACCGGCCGCATCGGGAAGAGCGAGACGAGGTCGCCGGGGGCGAGGTCCAGCCTCAGCGAGTGCGGGCAGTGGAAGACCAGCGTGTCCGGTCCCGCGACGATGCAGCGGCGGTCCGGACGTGCGATCAGCGTGCTCATGACCGCCAGCTCGTGGTCGAATCGGCCGCCCGCGAACCCGACCGCGATGACCAAGGGCGCCGCGATGGAGCGCAGGGCCTTGTCGAAGTCGGTGCTGTCCTGTTCGTCGATGCGGTGCAGCCGTCCCTCCAGCACCTTTGCAGCCTCTTTCGGCAGGCTGTCGAGGTCGCCGATCACCGCCTCGGGCCGATGCCCCGCGGCCAGTGCGTGGGCCGCGCCCGCATCGGCCGCGACGAGCCGCGGTGCGAGGATTAATGCCTTTTCAAGCTCCTCCGTGCGACATCCGGCTCCGCCGATCAGGGTGACCGGCAGGGGCGAGGAAACAATTGTCATGGATGATCCCGATTGTTCGAAGTGCGGGGAACGTGCCTTAATGTTGCCCGGAAATAATACTGCATGGCGCCCCGGTCTGTTCCCGATTTCGCTCTAATTCGTGGTAAACCAGAGGGCGGTGGGCAAGGCAAAGAGCGAGAGCATCATGGCCGAGCAGAACAGGATTCTTACCGTCTCATACGGGACGTTCTCGTGCACCCTCGAGGGGTTCGACGATTCGTTCGGGACGATGAAGGCCATCGCGGAGTATTTCCGCGACCTGGCCGCGGACGACCGGTATTTCGGCGCCGAGCCGCCGACGCCGGATGCCGAGATGCTGACCCGCATCGCCGAGCGCGAGATTGCCCGGCGCGTGGAGGCACGCACGTCGGACAGCGGCAT
>JAMWZF010000666.1 GCA_024304875.1 Paracoccaceae bacterium | reverse complement strand
GCATCGAGATGAAGATCATGTCGACGAAGTCCACCGCGAACATCGCCATGAGGCCCACCGAGGCGGTGAAGGCCATGACGCTGACGTGGCGCAGGGTCGAGCCGGTCAGGAACACCGCCTCCCCGGACCGCGCTCCCGGCACCACTGCCACCGGACCCTAGCCCTCGGACTTCGCGTCCGCCGCGGCGGCGTCGACGGTCGCCTGGTCCGGCGGGGTCCAGCCCCGGTCGGTGCGGCTGGAATAGGCGGTCTGGCCGCTGCGCAGCAGGGCCTCGCGCTCCTCCCGCAGTTCCTGCGCCTTGGCGACATAGGCCGGGTTCTCGCCGATGGGCACCGTGGGGTCGTAGAGCGGGGCGAGGGCGATCATGTTCTCGCGGTCGTCCTCGACGAAGGCCTGGGCCAGCCGCTCGGCCTCGAACGGATGCATCCCCAGCGCCTCGTAGGCGCTCCGCCCCGTGCGGACGGCACTGTCGAAGACCTCGCGGATGATGTCCCGGCAGCCGGCGGCATAGAGGTCGTAGACATGCGGCCGGTCCACCGCGCGGGCGATGACGTGGACATGGGGGTAGGTCTGGCAGACGTAGCGGGTCAGTTCTGTGATCTGCTCCTTGCCGTCGATGGCGATGATGAAGACCCGCGCCCTCTCGATCCCCGCGGCATGCAGCAGGTCGGGCCGGGTGGCGTCGCCGAAGAAGACCTTGAAGCCGAAGCGCCGGATCATCTCGAGCTGGCTGGCCGAGTAGTCGAGGACCGTCGGATTGTGCCCCGCCACCTTCAGCATCCGGTTCACGATCCCGCCGAAGCGCCCGTGCCCCGCGATGATGATCTCGCCCGCCTCGTCGATCTCGTCCGCCTCCGCCTTCTGTTCCGTTGTGAAGCGGGGCACCAGCACCCGCTCGTAGAAGATGAACAGCGCGGGGGTCAGCAGCATCGACAGGGCGACGATGAGAAGCAGCTGGTCCGCGACGACCGGCGGGATCACCTGGTTCGCGACGGTGAAGGACAGAA
>JAMWZF010000665.1 GCA_024304875.1 Paracoccaceae bacterium | reverse complement strand
GGAGGCCCCGATGACCGACGCCACACCCGACGACACCGCCCGCCACGCCGCCAAGATGGCCAAGAAGAAGGCCGCGCGGGACAAGATCATGGCCACCAAGACGGAACAGAAGGGCCTGATCGTCGTCCACACCGGCAAGGGCAAGGGCAAGTCCACCGCCGCCTTCGGCATGATCTTCCGCCACATCGCCCACGGGATGCCCTCCGCCGTCGTCCAGTTCATCAAGGGCGGCATGTCGACGGGCGAGCGGGACCTGATCCTCGAGCGCTTCACCGATCTCTGCCAGTTCCACACCATGGGCGAGGGCTTCACCTGGGAAACCCAGGACAAGACCCGCGACACCGAGATGGCCCGCGCCGCCTGGGAGAAGGCCAAGGAGCTGATCCGCGATCCCGAGATCTCGATGGTCCTGCTGGACGAGATCAACATCGCGATCCGCTACGACTACGTGCCGATCGCCGAGGTGGTGGAGTTCCTCAAGACCGAGAAGCCCCGGATGACCCACGTCGTCCTCACCGGGCGCAACGCCCACGACGACCTGATCGAGATCGCCGACCTCGTCACCGAGATGGAACTGGTCAAGCACCCCTTCCGCTCGGGCATCAAGGCGCAGCAGGGCGTGGAATACTAGGCCGGCGCAGTCCCCGACGCGAGCAGGAGCGCGGCCCCGGCATCGGGCCGCTCTCCCGCAAAGCCGGGTCTCAGGACTTCTTCTTTGCGGACTTCGACGCCTTGCTCTTGGCCTTGCCGGAGGCCGCCTTGCCGGTGGCCTTCTTCTTCGAGGACGCCGTCTTCCCGGCGGTCTTCTTGGCTCCGGATTTCTTGCCGTCGCCCTTCTTCTTTTTCTTCTTCTTCTCGCCGCCGCGCGCCTTGCCGGCGATTCCGGACAGGGCGTCGGTCACCTGCTGGGCGGCGCGGGTCAGCTGACGGGCCGCAGCCGTCAGGAGGGAGGCTTCCTCTGCCTCGGCCTCGGGCACCGTCGCCGCAGCGGAGGAGGTCGAGGCGGCGGCCTTC
>JAMWZF010000664.1 GCA_024304875.1 Paracoccaceae bacterium | reverse complement strand
CAACATCCCTCTGTGACATGACGATGGTTCGAACAGTGAAACTCCGTGCCCTGATCGCTGCCTTCGCGGCCGTCACCGCATCGCTTTTCTGCATGTCCGCCGCGGCGTCGCAGGAGATGATCACGCTGCCGTCCGGGCTCCAGGCGCGGCTTCAGGAGGTCCTGATCGAAGAGAACGTCGGGCGGTTCCGCTTCGTGGCGCCCGAGATCGGACCGGAGGGGCAGAGCTACATGGATATCCGCGGGGATTTCCCCTGGCTCTGCACCGAACTGGTGATTCCCGTGCTGGATCAATCGGACAACGACCTGCCGGAAGTGGTGATCTCCCTCGCCGACCGGGAGGTCGTCTTCGGTCAGATCACCCCCGAAGCGACCCAGTATTTCGAGGTCTTCAGCATCCAGGACGGCTCCTGCATCTGGGAGGAATTCTGATGTACCCACAATATCTTGCGGCCCCTTGTTCAGGTATCGGATTAGCTGATGCAGGGCCGCCACAGCTTGCCGCTGCCGCGCCGAAGTTGCACGTCGTCCACCTGATCTGCGCTACCTTGCTCCGGGGTTTCCACAGCGAAGCCGCCCGGAGACGCAGGCAGCCAGACCGGCCGAAGAGCCGGGGCGCCCGCGTGAGCAGAGACAGGAGTTTATCATGTTCAAGGCCATCAAGGCGCTTGCCGCCGTTGCCGTGCTTGGCGCCATGTCCGCCTGCGCCGACACCGACGATGTCGAGGAATTCGTCATCGCCGAGCCGGCGCCGGTCAGCGTCGAACCGGTCTATACCGGCAAGTACAACTGACCGTCGGCTGGAGCGGGCCCCACGGTCCGCTCCATCGCGGGGAGGCCGCTGATGCTCAAGCACCGCGGCTTCCCGTCCCGCCTTCCCGGCACCGACTACCACTTTACCCTTCGCCGCAGCGCCAAGGGCACGCCGACCCGGCTGACCGCGCGCGAGCGCTATGCCGACCGTCGCCCCGCCGACCGCAAGGCAGACGCCGGGTTTCTCTGGGCGCTCAAGGAGCACTTCGGCAC
>JAMWZF010000663.1 GCA_024304875.1 Paracoccaceae bacterium | reverse complement strand
CGCTGGACGATCACGTCCTCGGTCAGCGCGGTCAGGTCGCGCGGCGCCATCGTGTCCGAACTGACGGCGATCGAGATCACCGGAAGCTCGGCCGGGTCGAACCGCAGGATCACCGGGTCGTCGACCGCGTCGGGAAAGGCGGCCTGAACGCTGGCCATCTTGTCGCGCACGTCCTGCACGGCGGTGGCGGAGGAGACCTCCATGTCGAAGAGCATGACCACCAGCGCCTGGCCGGGGCGAGCGGTGGACTGGATGTCGTCGATGCCGCCGATGGTGTTGACCGAGTCCTCGATCGGCTCGATCACGTCGTTCTCCACCGCCTCGGGCGAGGCACCGGGGTAGGAGACGACGACGGCGACAACAGGAAAGTCCACGTCGGGCAGCTGCTCGATGGGCAGGCGCTGGAACGAGTAGACCCCGAAGACCATCAGCGCGACCATGATCATGGTGGCGAAGACGGGCTGGTTGACGCTTATGCGGGTCAGGAACACGGGGTCACTCCTCGACCAGGGTGACGGCATCGCCGGGGGACAGCTCGGCCAGCGGGGCCGTGATCACCCGGTCGCCGGCGCTCAGGCCCGCGTCGATCCGGGTCAGCCCGCCGGACCAGGCGCCGCCGGTCTCCACCGCCGCCCTCTCCAGCGTGCCGTCGGCGATCCGCAGGACATGGACGCCCTCGGCATCCTCGCGCAGGGCCTCGGTCGGAACCGCGAGCGCGGCCTCGACCTGCTCGGTCACGACGCTGCCGGTGGCGAACATGCCCCCCAACAGCACGCCGTCTTCGTTGTCGATCCTTATGTAGACCGGGATCGTGCGGGTGCCCTCGGCGGCGACGGGATTGATGCGCATGACCTCGCCGTCGAAGCTTCGGCCCTCCAGCCCGTCCACCGTGACGGTGACCGGCTGCCCGGCGCGCAGGACGCCGGCGGCCGAGGCGGGCGCGTTGGCCTGAAGTTCGACCGCCGACAGGTCGACGATGGTGACGAGCGGCGCGCCCACCTGAATGTATTGCCCGGGATCGGCCGCGCGGGCC
>JAMWZF010000662.1 GCA_024304875.1 Paracoccaceae bacterium | reverse complement strand
TCAGCCAGCCCTCGGTGGGCGTGCTGCGCGACCAGGGCTTCCTCACCGGCTTCGGCATCGACACCGTCGACGTCAGCATGTGGGGCGACGAGACCGACGAGCGGATCATCTGCAACGAGGTCACCGCCGGCAACGAAGAGGGCGGCCGGACCGCGATGGAGAACTGCCTCGCGATCGACCCCGACATCAACGTCGTCTACACGATCAACGAACCCGCCGCCGCGGGCGCCTACGAGGCCCTGGCCGCCGTGGGCCGCGAGAACGACGTGATGATCCTCTCCGTCGACGGCGGCTGCCCGGGCGTGCAGAACGTGGCCGACGGCGTCATCGCCGCCACCTCGCAGCAGTACCCGCTGCAGATGGCCGCGCTCGGCATCGAGGCGATCGCCCAGTACGCCAAGGACGGCACCCTGCCGGCGCCGACCGAGGGCAAGGACTTCTACGACACCGGGGTGGCGCTCGTCGCCTCCGAGCCGGTCGAGGGCGTGGAGTCCATCTCGGTCGAAGAAGGCCAGGAGCTGTGCTGGGGTTGACCTGCGAACCCCGGCTGCGCCGGGGCGGGGCGTCCAGTGGACGCCCCGGCAGGTCAACGGGCGGAGCCCAGGGAGCGGGCGGAGCCTAGGATAGCTGATCCCGGCGCACCGCCCACCGCACACCGGGGCGACAGCCCCGAACCCATCTGATACCCTGGCAGACAGGGAGACATTCGCGGGGCCGCGCCTTCGGGTCCGGCCCCGCCACACCATCCGCGCGCCGCAGGGCGCTGCACCCCGGGGGGAGGACCACATGCCCGCATCCGACTACGAAAGCTCGCTGTCAGGCGCCTCGTCCGACGTGGCGAAGTTCGACGACGACAACAAGGGCCTCGTCGGGCGCATCCAGCACGCGCTGCACGTCACGCCTGCGCTGGTGCCGCTCTTCGTTCTGGTCATGGCGATCATCGTCTTCGGGCTTGTCCTGGGCGAGCGGTTCTTCTCGCCCAGCACCCTGACGCTGATCCTGCAGCAGGTGCAGATCGTCGGCGTCCTCGCGGCGGCGCAGTCGCTCATCATCCTGACGGCCGG
>JAMWZF010000661.1 GCA_024304875.1 Paracoccaceae bacterium | reverse complement strand
GCGTCGCGCCAGGCGGTGGTAGAGGTGGGTGAAGGTGGCGGCGCCCAGAATGGGTATCGCCAGGTTCACCAGCGGCACGGAAAGGGGCACCGCCATCAGGCATCCCGCGATCCAGATCTCGGCCCGGTGGCGGCGGCCTATCTCCTTGGCCCGGACCCGGCCCTCGCGCCGCATCGCCGCCATCTGGAAGTATTCCCGGCCCAAGAGGTAACCATTCAGCCCGTAGAAGATGATCGGCGTCGCGACGGGCAGCAGGACATAGGCGATCAGCGCCAGGATGTTGGCGCCGATCAGGACGCCGAGGAACTGGAGCGTGTCGGTCAGCTGCTCGCCCCAGGACAGGCGCGGGACCGGCGGCAGCTGCGGGTAGTGCCGGTCCTCCACCGCCTGCGCCACGTCGTCGAGGAAGAGCGAGGTGATCGCCGAGGCGACGGGCACCATCAGCACGACCGACAGGAACAGCATGAAGAACAGCGACCCCCAGGAGAGGAGGTCGCCGATCCAGGTGACCGTCCCCACGCCGGGAAGCTCCACCCCCTCGCCGGTCAGCCATTCGATCAGCCAGAGAAACCCCGCGTAGGTGCCCACGAACAGGGCCAGGGTCAGCGCGATCCCCGTCCAGAACACGCGGGCGAACCGCGGATCGGTGATCTGGCCCAGGGCCTTTGCGAAATCGGCCAGGATCACGCGTCGACCCACGTCGTCTTTGCCGACAGGTCCGGTCGCGGACGTTCGGGCGGGGCGCTGGTTTCGGTGCCGATGTGGATCAGGCCGGCAACGGCTTCGCCGGGCGCGAGGCCGAGATGGCGCTGGGCGAAGTCGGCGTCGTGCGAGGGCCAGCCCGACAGCCAGTTCGCGCCCCAGCCGGCGGCCAGTGCCGCGTTCAGAAGCGCAAGGCAGACCGCCCCGGCGGAATAGACCTGCTCGATCCGGGGGATCTTCTCGGAGGCGACGGGCGCCGAAATCACGGCGACGGCCAGCTCGGCGTCGCCGTATTGAACCGCTGCCTTCTCGATCTTCTCGGCATCGTGGCCAAGTTCGGCGCCGCGGGCCCGGACCGCTTCCGCCAGC
>JAMWZF010000660.1 GCA_024304875.1 Paracoccaceae bacterium | reverse complement strand
GCCTTGACCCACGCCCCGCCCGGGTGGATGACGCGCCATGACACACCGGCGCGCGAAATACCTCGTCCTCGCGACCCTGATGATCGACGCCATCGGCATTGGCATCGTCTTTCCCATCATGCCCGACCTGATGGACCGGGTGGGCGCGGCCGACACCGCCGAGGGCTCGGTCTGGGGCGGGGTCCTGATGGCCGCCTATGCCGCCGCGCAGTTCCTCTTCGCCCCCATCGTCGGGTCGCTCTCTGATGCCTTCGGGCGGCGCAGGGTCCTGATCACCGCGCTGGTCTGCCTGGCGGTGGACTACGTCATCATGGCGCTGGCGGGCAGCTTCTGGCTCCTGCTCCTCGGCCGGACACTGGCGGGGCTGGCGGGGGCCACCCACATCACCGCCACGGCCTACATGGCCGACATCTCGGCCCCGGCCGAGCGGGCGCGCAACTTCGGCCTGATCGGCGCGGCGTTCGGGATCGGCTTCGTCATGGGGCCGGCGATCGGCGGCCTCGCGGCGACGATCCATGTCACCGCGCCCTTCTGGATCGCCGCCGGCTTCGCAGCTCTCGGGGCCACCTTCGCCGTCTTCATCCTGCCCGAATCCCTGCGCCCCGAGAACCGCCGCCCCTTCGGCCGCCGCGACCTCAACCCCTTCGCGTCCATCCTCCGCGCGTTCCGGGTTCCCGGCCTCGCCGTGCCGCTGACCTGCATCTTCGCCTTCGAATTCGCCAACATGGTCTACCCGACGCTCTGGGCCTTCTGGACGCGCGAGGTCTTCGGCTGGTCCGGCGCCATCATCGGCCTGACCCTCTCGGCCTACGGGATCACGCTGGCGGCGGTGCAGGCGGGAGTGATGCCGCTGGCGGTGCGCTACCTCGGCGAATACCGGACCCTGATCTGGGGTCTGATCCTGGCGGTGCTGACCCTGGTCGGCTTCGGCTTCACCTCGACGCTCTGGGCCTTCTGCATCCTGTTGCCGCTCGCCTCGCTGACCGATCTCGTCCCGCCGACGCTGACGGCGATGGCGGCGAACCGGGTGGGCGAGGACCGGCAGGGGCTGGTGCAAGGGGGCATCGCCTCGCTGGG